>CAZEZQ010000023.1:0-16561 GCA_964516245.1 uncultured bacterium
CGGCTCCACCGGACACCCCAAAGCCACCATGATCCCCCACCGCTCACTGGTGAATCAAATGGAGTGGATTTTGCGTGAATTTTCAATTTCCACAAATGATGCGATTCTCCAAAAAACATCTTTCATATTTGATGCTTCCGTTTGGGAATTCTTTGCGACATTGCTTACCGGTGGACGCTTGGTTATAGCAGAACAAACTCTATCACATGATTTAAAGGCATTGTCTGCTTTGATTCAAAAAGAAAATATAACCATAATACAAATGATTCCCTCCGTACTTGAATTGCTTGTGGAAGAGCCGAGTTTTTCAGACTGCGCTTCATTGAAAATGCTATTTTGTGGGGGGGAAGTATTACATCCAAGGTTGAGCAATAAAATCCATCAACAATTAGATATCCAAATATACAATCTGTATGGACCTACTGAAGCAACTATCAATTCAACCTGCGCAAATGTAAATCCAATGGCGCTAACCATACCGATTGGAAAACCTATCGATAATCTACAGGCGTATATTCTCGATGCTGATATGAACCCGAAACCGGTTGGATCCATTGGTGAATTATATTTTGGCGGCGTTGGTTTGGCACGAGGGTATACGAAATCTGCCAAGCAGACGGCAAAGCGATTTGTTCCTAATCCTTTCTCAGACAAACCAGGAGAACGATTGTACCGTACTGGAGATTTTGCACGATTTTTACCAGATGGATCAATCGAGTATCAGGGGCGAATGGATCGACAGATTAAACTCTTTGGCAACCGTATTGAAATACAAGAAATAGAAACGGCTATTCTGCAAAATCCAAATGTAAAAGCGGTTTGTGTTGATTTAAAGCCATTGAAGCAAAACGAACCACATCTTGTCGCATATGTAATTGCACAGCCTGAATTCAACAAAGAAAATTGCATAAATGATTTAAAGGATACTTTGCCACAATATATGCTTCCTACAACATTTTGCTTTCTTGATGAATTTCCCCGATTGCCAAGTGGCAAAATCGATCGAAATTCATTACCTGTACCTCATTGGCAAGAAATCAATATCCGTGATAAAGATATACAAATTGAGAATGAAACCGAAGAGAAAATCATGGAAATTTGGAAAAGGATTTTAAACATTTCTACAATCGGGGTACGAGACAATTTCTTTGAGGCTGGCGGCAATTCATTACTTTTAATGAAAGTTTACAACCAAATACGCAAAGAGTTCTCTACAGATATTAGCATGGTAGATTTGTTTACATATCCAACAGTTCGTATGTTGGCTGATTACATCAACAATGAAAATGGATTTAACAGAAAGCAAGCAAGGGTGGCAAACAACAATAGCCGCTCGCAAGGCAAAAATCGCCTATTGCAAAAACGAAAACGAAATACACAAGTATGAGTGCATCAATCAACGGTTTAGAAATAGCTATTGTGGGGATGTCGGCACGTTTTCCCGGAGCCGATACAATTGGAGCATTTTGGGAAAATTTGAAAAATGGTGTGGAGTCATTAACCCAATTTTCTGATGAAGAATTAGAATCGGCTGGTGTCTCGAAAGAGCTGATCAATCATCCGAATTATGTAAAAACAGGTGGGTTGATTGAGGATGTAGAACTATTCGATGCATCTTTCTTCCGGTTTAGTCCCCGTGAAGCGGAGATAATGGATCCCCAACAACGCGTTTTTTTGGAATGCGCCTATCATGCCCTAGAAAACGCATGTTGTGATCCAAGTCAGTATAAAGGAACGATTGGAATTTTTGCAGGTGCCAGTTTTAGCACTTATTTGTTCAACAACATTTATTCCAACCCAAATTTACTGGAGTCTATAGGAGAGTATCAAGCAGTACTAAGCAACCACAACGATCATCTCGCAACTCGCGTGGCATATCTGCTGAACTTAAAAGGGCCTAGCTGTACAATTCAAACGGCGTGTTCTACCTCTCTCGTTGCGGTGCATACTGCTTGTCAATCTTTAATAAGTGGAGAGAGCGATGTCGCATTGGCGGGAGGGGTTTCGGTATTCTTTCCTCAAAAAAAAGGGTATTTGTATCAAGAAGGCGGAATCATGTCACCCAGAGGGCGCTGCGCAGCGTTCGATGCCAGTGCGGATGGCACCGTCGGCGGCAGCGGCGTTGGGATTGTCGCTCTCAAACGATTGGAAGATGCCTTGGAAGAGCATGATTTCATTCAGGCAATCATTAAGGGATCAGCTGTAAACAATGATGGATCATTAAAAGTCGGATACACAGCGCCTAGCGTTGAAGGTCAAACCAATGTGATTCAATCGGCGTTGAAAGCAGCTGAAATTCATCCGGATCAGATATCCTATGTCGAAACTCATGGAACCGGCACATCCATGGGCGATCCAATTGAAGTTAAGGCGCTCATTAATGCTTTTCGATCTCAAACTGATCAAAAACAATACTGCGCCATCGGTTCTGTCAAAACCAATATCGGCCATTTGGATATCACTTCCGGTGTGGCAGGTCTCATCAAAACTGTGTTGGCAATGCAGAACAAACAGATTCCAGCCAGCCTGCATTATAAAACCCCCAACCCTAACATCGATTTTACGAACAGTCCTTTTTATGTGAATGTTGAACTCGCACCGTGGGAGAGCCAATCAACTCGCTATGCAGGAGTCAGTTCATTTGGAATGGGTGGGACAAACGTTCATGTTATTTTAGAAGAATCTCCTTCGATTCAATCAACACAATCATCACGTACATGGCATATGCTCCCACTCAGTGCAAAATCGAATGAGTCTCTTGAAATTATGAAAGGTAATATTCTGACGCATCTCAATGAGAATCGTCATCAAAAAATCAGCGATATTGCGTATTCACTTCAAACAGGCAGAACGCGTTATTCCTACCGAAGTTTTCTGATTGTTCCAAACGAACATACACAAACAACAGATACCAGACTGCATTTTTCAGCCACCCATTTCTTTGACGAAGTGTATCAACCGGTAACTTTCTTGTTCACTGGCCAAGGCTCTCAATCTATAGGTATGGCGAAAGAATTGTATGAAACAGAGTCTGTGTTCCGTGAATCCTTGGATGAATGTTGTCATCAATTTCAACACATTCTCAACCAAGACCTCCGCACAATCATCTATCCAAACGAGGCAGAACAACAGAATGCAGAACAGAAATTACACCAAACTCAATATGCACAACCGGCCTTGTTCGCAATAGAATATGCTATAGCTCAAATGTGGATGCATTGGGGCATGATTCCAATAGCCATGCTGGGCCATAGTTTGGGTGAATTGACCGCCGCCTGTTTGGCTCAAGTTTTTTCTTTGTCAGAAGGAATACAAATTGTCGCTGAACGAGCTCGGTTGATGCAAAGCATGCCGCAAGGGGCAATGCTTTCCATTCAACTTTCAGAAGATGAGATTGCCCCCCACTTGAATGACTCTCTCACAATAGCCGTGAAAAACACACCAACGAGCTGTGTAATTGCTGGTGATTTCTCTGCGATTGAGAATCTCAAACAGTATCTGCATTTGAAGAATATTCCTTCTATTCAACTTACAACATCTCATGCATTTCATTCGGCAATGATGGAACCTGCTGTGACAGATTTCTATAAGTTTTTAAAGCGTTTTCATCTACAAAAGCCACAAATTCCATTTCTTTCCAATACAACAGGAGATTGGATACGAGATGAAGAAGCAACCGATCCTCATTATTGGGCGAATCACATCCGACAACCTGTCCGGTTTTCAGAAGGAGTAACTGTACTTCTTGAAAATTCACACCACAATTTTTTGGAAATCGGTCCTGGTTGTGCTTTGGCTTCTTTAATCAAAAATCATCCAAACTTTGGAGACAAACATACAGTTGTTTCAACTTTTGGTCATCAAAAAGAACAAAAAAGCAACTGGCAATGTATTGCAGCAGCGATGGGAAACTTATGGGTTGCAGGTGTCGATTTCGATTGGGAGCGCTTTTACCACAATGAAAAACGTCTTCGTTTACCTTTGCCCGAATATCCATTTCAACGGAAACGGTATTGGATTGAATCGGGCACAACTCAAAATTCCACAAAACCAAATCAAGACAAAAAAATTCATTATATAAAAGAATGGATTTATCGCCCAATTTGGAAAGAGTCTTCTGAATTTAGTTTACCACTTGATTTCCAAGAAGATCACCAAGAGAGGAATTGGTTGATTTTTTTAGATAACTACGGATTGGGTAATGAACTTGCTGCTACACTCAGCGGACAATGCATCTTGGTTTCTGAAGGAGAAACATTTCAACGGATTGCAAACAACGAATATAAAATTAAAGCCAATAACCAACACGATTTTGAGCAATTAGTGAACTCTTTAAAGCAGAACATCCAATTACCTGAGCATATCATTTACCTTTGGGCAGTTAATAATTTAAACAATATAGAAAGATATAATAACAACCTTCATGATTTCTACTCCATCATCTATTTCGTGAAATCATTGTCTGCCGTTCATTGGACTCAACCAGCTACGTTTGATGTATTCTGCTGCTCTCAACACTCAGTTTTCGGATACGAATCAACAAATCCATATCGTGCAATGTTGATAGGATTGGGAACTGTCATATCTCAAGAATATCCAAATATTCGTTTTCGTAGTCTCGATTTAGAAACTCATACTATGTTGGATTTCAAGCAGAGTAATTTTATAGATTCGATGCTCACTTATTTGCACAATGAATCAAAAACCACTATCCATTCTTACCGTGGCAAACGGTTTTGGACGATAGATTATGAAAAGTGTTCGATGTCTACTAAACCACAGACCTCTTCTATCCTAAAAGAAAATGGAGTGTATTTGATTGTAGGAGGTTTAGGAAACATCGGACTCACCATGGCAGAAGAGATTGCAAAATCTAAAAAAGCCACCATCGTATTGACAACTCATTCCGGTATGCCAGAACGGGAGCGATGGAAAGAGTATATTGAATCATCAAATGGACATGTATTGACCACACATCGAATAAAACACATTCAAAAAATCGAACAGTTGGGGTCAAAAGTGTTTGTCAAAAAAGCGGATGCTACAAACCCTGAACAAATGTCTTCATTAATTGCATCGATCTTGGAAGAGCATCATACAATTCATGGTGTAATCCACTCTCCAGGTTTGTCTGATCAAGAAACCGCAAAGCCGATTGTAGAGGTTTCAGAACAAGATTGTGAAAAATTATTTAACATCAAAATCAAAACCCTGCAAATCCTGGCTGATGTATTGCAAAAGATGCCGGTTGATTTCTGTTGGGTAAATTCATCACTTTCATCCACTCTTGGCGGATTGGGCTTTTCTGCATATGCGGCTGCCAACTGTTTTGTTGATTCGTTTGTGGAGGCTCAAATGAAAACGGGCGGAATTAAATGGATTAACGTCAATTGGGATGCATGGCGATTTGATCATACAGAATCCATGGGTATAGAATACAGCCTAACTCCACAAGAAGGGGCATCTATTTTTCAAACCATCTTATCACAACAAACAGGCGGGCGCTATATTGTATCAACCGGTCCGTTAGAGCATCGCCTTTTGCAATGGGTGTATCGTCCTACTCAAGAATCACATGAGTTTCACGCACAGACAGAGATTAATCTTACACAATCCAGCGAAGTGTTGCCCCAAAATGACATTCAATTTGTGTTATCGCAAGCGTGGACAGAACTGCTTGGAATTCAATCAATCGGTATCCACGATAACTTTTTCGATTTGGGCGGTAACTCTTTAATACTGGTACAATTGGCGACCCGAATTCGGGAACGTTTTAAAGTGGATATATCGCTGCGTGACTTGTTTGACTTCCCCACCATTGTAGGTATGGCTGATTTGCTTGTTATGCGAGAACCGAAACCAGGATATATTGAAAAAACCGCCCGTTTGCGCAGACAACTTGATTCCATGTCACCCGACCAAATTCGTGAACTGCTGAAAGATAAAAAAGGGGTGTAAAACCTAGCGATGAGTACACCTGATTTTTCGAACGAAAAAGAAGAACTACTTGCATTTCTTTTACAAGATGAGGACGATTCACAGGAATGGTCTTCAACGGCAGATTTCATTCCACGAGTAGACCGTCAAAACGATTTACCACTGTCTTATTCACAACAACGGTTGTGGTTTTTATATGAACTGACGCCCGACAAATCTGCTTATAACATCTTAGCCGCCATCCGTTTGCAAGGCCGATTGAATTTCGATGCCTTCAATCTGGCGTTTCAAGAAATTGTAAAGCGGCATGAAGTTCTGCGTACATCATTCGTAACTCATAATGGAGAAACCATTCAGAAAATTCTCCCACATTCATCCTTTTCAGTATCTTTGCATGACCTCCGCGGCATGCGTGATGCCGAGAAAGAAATACAAAGATGGGCTGCATCGGATGTAAAAAAGCCATTTGATTTGGCTTCGGGACAGCCATTGCGCGCTACATTGTTACAATTGAAAGATGATGAATATGTTTTGTTGTATACCATTCATCATATCGTTTCGGACGGATGGTCTATGGGAGTATTGGTTCGTGAATTGACCGAACACTATACTGCCTTTTTGAACCACCAATCTTCACCTTTACCCAGTTTGTCAGTGCAGTATGTGGACTTCGCGCAATGGCATCGTCAAAAGATGCAACATAATGCGTATGCTTCTCAAATTGACTATTGGAAGCAACAACTCAAAGATATTTCCGTTTTGCAGATCCCCACTGATTTTCCCCGTCCTAAAATACAAACCTTTCATGGTTCTGCAAGATACTTTCGACTTTCTTCTTCACTCAAAACCAAACTTCACGAGATTTGCCGTAAGCACAATGTAACTTTATTTATGTTGATGTTGGTGGCTTACAAAGTGCTGCTTTCCCGATTCACCGGTCAAGTAGATATCGCAGTGGGCATACCTATTGCCAACCGGACGCGAAGTGAATTAGAAGATTTAATCGGATTTTTTGTGAATTCTTTGGTCATCCGCTCTGACATCTCAAAAAATCCCACAATCGTTGATTATCTAAGACAGGTGAGCGAAACAACCCTTGAAGCGTTTTCCAATCAGGAGATCCCGTTCGAGAAATTGGCGGAAGAACTCAAGCCTAACCGGGATATGAGCCACCCTCCATTATTTCAAACCATGTTTGCAATGCAGAATACGCCAATGCCCACAATGGAATTGCCTGAATTACAAATCTCACCTATCGAAATAGAAACATGTTCAGCCAAATTTGATATTACCCTTTCGATTATGGAAGAAAACGGCGGTCTTACTGGAATTTTCGAATACAACACCGATTTATTCCGAGAAGATACCATCGATAGATGGATTGAGCAGTACGAACGTGTATTGCAAAGTATTGTAGTAAATACGCATTGCCATATAGGCGATATCCCCTTGCTTTCAGCACATGAATTCAATGTTTTTATTCATGATTGGAAAGGAAACCAGAGTTCATATCCAAGCCATATAAGCATTCCTACTCTCTTTGAACAACAAGTACAAAACAATCCTGATGCTTGCGCGGTTATCGAGAACGGACTGGAAGTAACATATGCTGAATTAAGCAACCGTTCCAATCGCATTGCTTCCGGCTTGCTCCAACATGGAATTCAACCTGGTTCACTTGTAGCTGTGCGCATGGAACGTGGGATAGATTTGATTGCCGTTTATCTAGCGATTCTAAAAGTAGGAGCGGCGTATGTCCCATTGGATCTTGCCTACCCGCCCCAACGGGTTAGTTTTATGCTGGATGATTCTGATGCAAGAATTTTAGTCACGCAAAAAAGCCTTCAAGAAGATTTCAACACTACATCTTGCATATTGCTTGTGGAAGACCTTTTACATGAAGAGCCGAACACACTTCCCACAATCGAATTGGGCGGAGAACAGGCTGCGTATGTTATGTACACATCGGGTTCTACTGGAGTCCCCAAAGGCATAGTGATCCCCCATCGGGCAATTACCCGCTTGGTAATAAACACGAATTATGTTTCATTAGATGAAAACGACCGTATTGCTCAGATATCCAATGCCTCATTCGACGCAGCAACATTCGAGATTTGGGGGGCTTTGTTAAACGGCGGCTGCACAGTAATTATTCCACGTGATGTCTCACTTCATCCGGCACATTTGGCCAGCGAACTGCGAAACCAACAAATTACAACCATGTTTTTAACTACCGCTTTGTTCAATCAGCTGGCACGCGTTCAAGCCGATGCTTTTCAATCATTGCGTTATGTAATGTTTGGAGGAGAAAAAATTGATCCCGAACCAGTACACATGGTTTTGCAAGCGGGACCGCCAAAGCATTTGTTGCATGTATACGGCCCAACAGAAAGCACCACATTCGCCACCTATTTTCCCATCTGCGAACTCGAAGAAAATGCATGGACTGTTCCTATCGGCCATGCCTTGAACAACACTGCAATTTATGTGTTGGATGCCTATATGAATCCATCACCAGTTGGTGTCCCAGGAGAATTGCATATAGGCGGAGATGGCCTGGCATGGGGGTATTACAATCGTGGGGGGTTGACGGCAGAAAAATTCGTCCCCAATCCATTTGGCAGCGAAGGTAGCCGTTTGTATCGAACCGGAGATGTAGTTCGATGGACACCAGAAGGCGAATTGGAATTTGTGGGTCGTGTGGATCATCAAGTTAAAGTGCGCGGCTTTCGAATTGAACTAGGTGAAATCGAATCATCATTACGTGAATTGGAAAGCGTGAACGATGCATTGGCGCTCGTAAATGATGAAAATGGCAACAAACAATTGGTGGCCTATTTTACCCGAAAACCGAATGCGAATGATCAAGACGTCCGCAAGGCTTTGCAACAGCGGCTGCCTGAATATATGATCCCCTCGGCTGTAATAGAGTTAGAATCTTTCCCCCTCACTCCCAACGGCAAAATCGACCGCAATGCGTTACCGAAACCTGGTTTTTCGGAATTGTCCCGAAATGTGTACGTTGCTCCGCGAACATCTCTAGAGCAAGATATCGCAGTCATCTGGGCAGAACTATTTAATCTGGAACATGTGGGTATTCAGGATAATTTTTTTTCGCTAGGAGGGCATTCTCTGCTTGCGATACAGTTGATGCTTCGTATTAAAACCAAGCTCCAAACCGAAATTCCATTGCGTCTCTTATTTGAACATCCCACAGTGGAGGGATTGGCACAACAAATTGGTGATATGCAATCCCCTTCACATGATTCTCCAATTCCTGTCATCAGCAAAGAAGAATTAATACCTCTTTCTTATGCACAAACCCGAATGTGGTTCTTGAACCGTTTTACAGCCAATTCGTCCGCATACAACATCCCAGGCGCCATTCGGCTCAAAGGGAAGTTGGATATCAAAGTGATGGAGCAAAGTATTCAACAGATTATCAATCGGCACGAGTCACTACGGACGCAAATTTATACTGTGGATGGAACGCCATATCAAAAAATCCAATCATGCAATCGATTTCATTTGAATCGTATTGATCTGACTCAAAAAGACACTCATTCTCAGAGCCTATCTCTTCATCGAATCATCAACCAAGAGGTTAACAATGAATTTAATCTCGAAAATGATTTTCTATTTCATATACAATTGATCGCATTGGATGAGCAAGACCATATCTTACTTTTGAATATGCACCATATTATTTCAGATGGCCGTTCTATCGAAATATTCATATCAGAATTAACGGAATTGTATAGTTCTTTCATCACAAATCAAAATCCCAACCTATCATACTTACCCATCCAATATTGCGACTATGCGGTTTGGCAAAAAGAGTGGATGTTAACACAAGAGGCCCAAACGCAAATTAACTATTGGAAACAAACTCTTACAGAATGCCCAATTCTATCACTGCCAACTGATTATTCCCGCCCCTCCGTACAAACTGCAAATGGCGCTTCAATTCAATTTACCTTAAATGCCGATCTCACAATTAAGATTGAATCGTTGGCGAAGCAATATAATCTCACCTTGTTCATGCTGCTACTCGGCGCCTTTCAAACCTGGCTTTATCGTATCACCGGTGAAAACGATATTGCTGTAGGAACACCCATATCGGGACGCAATCGGAGTGAATTGGAGAACGTGATTGGCTTGTTTGTAAACACGGTAGTGATTCGAACCCGCGTTTCAAAGCATCAGTCAATATCTGAATTCCTACAGCAGGTTCGTGAATCGATGATTGAAGCACACTCTCATTCCGATGTTCCGTTTGAAAAGATTGTCGACGTCGTACAGCCCGAACGTGACTCAAGCCACACCCCTTTGTTTCAGGTAATGTTTACACTTCAAGATTTTCAAATCAACCAATTCCATCTGCCTGAAATCACGATTGAACCGTATCCCTTGCAACACAATACAGCGAAATTCGATCTAACAATGTTCCTTTCCCGTGAGAATGACATTATTTATGGAGCCATCGAATACAATACCGACTTGTTCAAAGAAGAAACCATTCAAAGATGGATTCAACAGTATCAGCGCCTCTTACAAAGCATTGTAGAAAATCCTCAATGCCCAATTCGTGATATCTCACTACTCACAGAACAAGAACGAAAAACGATCGTGCAAGATTGGAATGATACACAACGTTCGTTTCCCCGCAATGAATCCATATCCTCTCTTTTTGAAAAGCAAGTACAAAACACTCCCAATGCCACTGCTGTGGTTGAAAATGGGATTGAAATCTCGTATTCAGAATTGAACCATCGGGCCAATCGCATCGCCGCAGGTTTGGCGCAAAGGGGAGTTCGTACCGGTGCGTTGGTTGCAGTTCGCATGGAACGGGGATGTGATTTAATTGCGGTTTATTTGGGAATTCTGAAAACGGGAGCGGCTTATGTCCCTCTTGATCTTTCGTATCCAGAACAACGAGTCGCTTTTATGCTGAAAGACTCTCGCGCAGATGTGTTGATAACTCAAAAAAATCTGCTAGCGGATATCGAGCTTACACAGATATTGTTGTCTGTCGAAGATCTTTTGAATCGCAAAGAAGCTAGCCTTCCTACAATAGAATTGAATGGCGAACAAGCTGCATATGTTATGTATACATCTGGATCAACGGGAGTCCCAAAAGGGATTGTGATTCCCCATCGAGCCATTACACGCTTGGTATGGAATACAAATTATGTCTCATTGACTGCGAAAGACCGTATAGCGCAAATATCCAATGCCTCTTTTGATGCCGCAACATTCGAAATTTGGGGTGCTTTGCTGCATGGCTGTTGCACTGTGATTGTTCCTCGTGATGTATCATTACATCCAACACGTCTTGCACAAGAGCTGCGCGAACAAAAAATTACCGCTATGTTTCTGACAACGGCTTTGTTCAATCAGGTGGCACGAGTACAATCCGATGCTTTCAATACGTTGCGTTATGTATTATTCGGTGGTGAACAAGTTGATCCTGAACCGGTTCGAGACGTATTGCAGGCGGGAGGTCCCCAACATCTATTGCATGTATATGGCCCAACGGAGAGCACCACTTTCGCCACTTATTTTGAAATCCAAAAAGTTGACGAAAACGCATTAACCATCCCAATCGGTCATGCGTTAAGTAACACCTCTATTTACGTTTTGGATGAATCAATGACCCCATGTCCAATAGGAGTGCCGGGGGAATTGTACATCGGGGGTGAGGGATTGGCGCGGGGGTATCAGGGGCGTGGGGGGATGACGGCGGAGCGCTTTGTGCCCAACCCGTATGGGGAAGCGGGGAGCCGCTTGTACCGGACAGGGGATGTGGTGCGCTGGACACCGGAAGGGGAATTGGAGTTTGTGGGCCGTATGGACCACCAGGTGAAGGTGCGGGGGTACCGCATCGAACTGGGGGAAATTGAATCCGCTTTGCGCGAGGTCGCGGGGGTGCGGGACGCGCTGGCACAGGTGCGGGAAGAAGGGGGACGAAAACAACTGCTCGCCTACATTACGGGAGATTCGCTGCCCCCCGCGGCCCAGGTACGCGAGGCGCTGCGGCAGCGGCTGCCGGACTATATGGTGCCTTCAATGGTGGTGGAACTGGACGAATTCCCCCTCACCCCCAACGGCAAAATCGACCGCAGCGCCCTGCCCTCCCCCGAAACGGTTCAAGAGGCGCCGCCCGAGTCCAGCGCGCCCCGCAGTGATGCGGAACGGATTCTGGCGCGCATCTGGGGTGAGGTGCTGGGCCGGGAACAAATCGGGGTGCACGAAAATTTCTTCGACCTGGGCGGCGATTCCATCATCAGCATCCAAATTCTCTCGCGCGCGGCGCAGGCGGGGCTGCAGTTAACGCCGCAGGCCATCTTCCAACATCAAACCGTGGCGGAATTGGCCGCCGCCGTGCAATCCGCTCAACCCAACCAAGCCGAGCAAGGGCCGGTTAGCGGACCCGTGCCCCTTACCCCGATCCAATACTGGTTTTTCGCGCAAGACTATCCCGACCCCCATCACTGGAACCAAGGCGTACTGCTGCCGCTGCGGCATGAACTTGATCCCAGCCACCTGCGCCGGGTCTTCCAGCACCTGCAGGAGCACCACGATATGCTGCGCCTGCGGGTGGAACGGGACGGTAATGGCTGGCGGCAAAGGATCGTACCGGAAAGCGATGGCCGGGTGTTCTCCGTGGTGGATCTCTCCAATTATTCCACTCACGAACGCGAAACCGAACGCCATCGCCTGGCGGAAACACTCCAAGCCGGCCTCAACCTGCAAGAGGGGCCGGTGATGCGCGCGATGTACCTGAAGCAAGGCGAAGAGCCCGACGCATTGCTATGGGTGATCCACCACCTGCTGGTGGATGGAGTCTCCTGGCGCATTCTGTTGGAAGATTTGCAAATGCTCTACCGCCAGATCGAGCAAGGCCTGCCGCTGGCCTGTCCCCCCAAAACCACCTCGTTCCCCGCCTGGGCAGAGGCGCTGCAGAACTATGCGGACAGTGAAGCAGTACAGTGCGAAAGCGCGTACTGGCTGGAGACCGCCAGCAAACAAACATCCGTGCCTTGCGATTGGCCGCAAGGCAGTAATTTGGCCAAATCGGCCGGAACGGTCACCATAGGATTAGACACAAACGAAACTTCGCTATTGCTCAACACGGTGCTGCAGAACAGCCGGGCGCAAATCCAGGAGATTTTGCTGACCGCCTTGGCGCAAACCCTGTGCGAATGGACGGAGAGCCAAGAAGGCCTGCGTCTGGATCTGGAAAGCCACGGCCGAGAGCCCATCAAAGAGGGATTGGATCTAAGCCGGACGGTGGGATGGTTTACCGCCCTGTATCCCGCCTGGCTGCCGCGGCCTCCCAAAGACCCCTTGCAGGCCTTAGCGCAAGTCAAAGAACGGCTGCGAGCCATCCCCCGCCGCGGCTTGCATTACGGATTGCTGCGCTGGCTGAGCGGCGACGAAGAAACCCGCGCCCAACTCCAGCAAGCCCCGGCGGCGGAGGTGTGCTTCAACTATCTGGGACAGTTCGGACAAAGCATGGGTGGTGAAGAGTCCCTGTTCACCGGCGACCTCCAGGCATGCGGGCCGCCGCAAAGCCCACGGCAAAAACGGGCGTACGCCCTGGAGATCAACGGCGGCATCAGCGGGAACCGGCTGCAGGTGCATTGGACCTACAGCCGGGAGCGCCACCGGGAAGAAAGCCTGCGGCGGGTAGCCCAGCGCTTTGTAGAGAATCTGCGGCAATTGATCCATACCGCGCAAGAACGCCCAGTGCCGCTCTCGCCGGTGGATTTCCCTGACGTGGAACTGAGGCACGAGGAATTGCAAGCCTGGCAGGAGCGAGGACCGGGAGACATCGAAGCGGTGTTCCCGCTAACACCGCTGCAGCACGGGATGCTGTACCACACGCTGACGGACCGCGGCGAAGGGGCGTATGTGGTGCAGATCGCCTGCGATCTGCAGGGCGGGTTGAACCCGCAGGCCTTTCGGTATGCATGGCAGCTGGTGCTGCAGCGCCATCCCAGTTTGCGCTGCGGCTTTGAGTGGGAAGGGCGCGACACGCCGGTGCAGATTGCTCGGCGGGGCATAGCCATGCCCTGGAGCGAAGAAGATTGGCGCGGGCTGCCGCCGCACGAACAAGAGGACCGATTTCAGGAACGCCTACAGGAGGACCGCCAACAGGGATTCATCCTCCAGCATCCCCCCTTGCTGCGCGCCCGCTTGATTCGCTTGGGTGAGCAGGAGTGGCGGTTGTTGTGGAGCGTGCATCACCTCTTGCTGGATGGCTGGTCGATGGCGCGGGTGCTGCAGGAGGTGGGGGAAGCGTATGCCGCCCAGGGCGAGGAAAAAGCGTGGACACCCAGCGAAGCGCCCTCGTTCGAGCGCTACGTGCGATGGCTGGGGCGGCGCGATGCGCAAGCGGGCCGTGCCTATTGGCGACAGGCGCTGGCCGCCTGGAGCGAGCCCACCCGGCTGGGGATCGAACGCCTGCCGGCCCCGGGAGACCCCCCGGCCTACGCGGACCGGGAAATCCGCTTAAGCCGCGAAGAGAGCGAAGGATTGCAAAGCCTGGCGCGGGAGCGCCAAGTGACAATGAATGCGCTGGCGCAAGGGGCGTGGTATATTCTGGCTGCGCGTTACAGCGGCCACTCGGCCGTGACCGTGGGCGTGACGGTTTCGGGCCGGCCGGAGGCCTTGCCCGGGGTGGAAGAGATGGTGGGGACGTTTATTAATACCGTCCCGCTGTGCATGGAGATGAACGCCAGCATCCCGCTGGGCGAGTGGCTGCAGAAATTTCAAGAGCGCCAGTTGGAGGCGCGCGCCCATCAGTACGACAGTTTGACGGATATCCACGAATGGGTGGAAGCCCCGGCGGAGATCCCACTGTTTGAGCAGATTCTGGTGTTTGAAAACTATCCCTTGTCACAGCAGTCGCTGGAGAATCTGCGAATCCACAACGTGCAGGCCTACGAGCGTACGGGATACCCCTTAACGGTGGTGGCGGCACCGGGCGAAGAACTGCTGCTCAAGATCACCTACGACACCCGGCGTTATAGCGAAGAAGGGGTGGAACAGCTATTGGGGCATTGGCGGCGGGTGCTGAATGCCTTGGCGGCGCATTGGCAGCGGCCGCTGCGCGAGGTGCCGCTGCTGAGCGAAGCGGAACACAGCCGCATTGTGCGCGAGTGGAACGCGACCGATCACCCCTATTCGAGTGAAGCCTGCATCCATCAGTTGTTCGAGGCCCAGGTGGCGCGCACGCCGAAGGCGGTGGCGTTGCGCTACAAAGAGACCGAGCTGAGTTACCGGAACTTGAACAGCCGGGCAAACCGGCTGGCGCATTGGCTGCGGGAGAAGGGGGTCGGCCCGGATGTGTGCGTGGGGCTGTGTCTGGAACGCTCATTGGAGATGGTGGTGGGATTGTATGCGATTCTCAAGGCGGGGGGAGCGTATGTTCCGCTGGACCCGGCCGCCCCGCCGGAACGGCTGCGCCGCATGATTGCGGATGTACATCCACGCTTGATCCTGACGCAAACAGCGTTGCAAGAGCCGCTGCAGGAAGTGCTCACAAGCGCTTCCACCAATGGCTCGTCAAACCAATCCAAGATGCATGCAATCGAGGTGGCAGCGCTCGACACGCCTAACCCCGCATGGAACACCAAGCCAGCCGACAATCTCCCTTGCCCCACCACTCCCGACAACCTCGCCTACCTCATCTTCACCTCCGGCTCCACCGGACACCCCAAAGCCACCATGATCCCCCACCGCTCACTGGTGAATTACATAGAATGGGCAAATAGTTATTATTTTCAAAAAAATCATTCCGGCAATTTTGGTTTGTATACCTCATTCACATTTGATCTGACTGTAACGAGTATTTTTTCACCTTTGCTACGTGGAAAGTCACTAACAATCTATCCGTCAACAATGGATGTTGATGAGATATTGCAACATACATTTCATCCAGACACTATTATCGATATCATCAAAATCACTCCTTCACATATTACCATGTTGAACGATTTGAATATGACATATTCAAATGTTGAAGTGGCAATCGTTGGAGGAGAACAATTAACAAAAGAACAAATACAAACACTGGAAAATTTGAATTCGAAGATGGCAATTTACAACGAGTATGGCCCAACCGAAGCTACGGTCGGTTGTATCGTTACACAAGTATCATCGCAGGATAAGAAAATACTGATCGGAAAACCCATCAACAATGCCAAAGCCTATGTACTCGATAAGCAACAAAACGCTCTTCCAGTGGGTGTTCCCGGCGAATTGTATCTGAGTGGTGATATTTTGGCACGAGGATACGCCAATCGTCCTGACTTGACGAATAATTCTTTTATTGACAATCCTTTTGGTACAAGTCTTTTAGCAAAGTCCTTAGTATTACACCGCGCTCCTCGTTCAGCATGCCTGTGCTGAAGTCCAATCCTTGAGTATTAACCAAACACTGAAGAATATCAATTTAGGTCGTAGGTTTATCAATAGGTCGTACATGCTTGGCCAGCGTTTCTTACGTCTCTTTATCGTCGGCCATGATAACAATCTCGATCAGCTTGACAAGAATGGCAAGGATCTAATAGGGTTGCGGGTCTGCAAGCTGGATGTTTAGACTCGAACATGTGCA
>CAZEZQ010000024.1:0-3343 GCA_964516245.1 uncultured bacterium
TTATATTATAACCACTATCCCCAAAACCTAAACCATGTAAAAATAGGTTTGCAAACATCACCATGTCTATCATCTGATTCGTCTCTCCAGCTACTCCCACTCTTTCTTCTGTTTTCACTGTATGATGATACTTAATTACAGAACAAAAATGTGTTGGAAGTTTCCATTTTTCAGCTAGTATAAAACCTACAATATTGTGTTTATAGGTTTTCATGGCATCTTCAGCCTCGGTAAAACTCACATTATTTTTTCTTGCAAAACTAGATATATCATTTATGAGTTGAGGTTCGACTTTTAAAATAGCGATTTTCCCAATATCGTGCAAAAGCCCTGCCGTAAAAACTTCTTCAGGTTTAGGGTGCTGAATAAATTTTGCCACCGACTCAGCTGCGATGGCAGTGCCAATAGCATGTTGCCATAATTTATTGATATCAAATTCCACCATATCGGTGTAATCACTTTCTGAGCGGATATCAAAAGCAGAATTGATAATTTCCCAAGATTTCTTTCGATCTTGCCTGTTTTCATAATTTCTTTGTTATACCACGCCTGCAACCCGGTATGTTTGGATGTACGGAATCCATAAGCCAAAGCCAATGCGCTGACAGAATAAAAAAGCGCATAATAAATGCGGTTCGCTGTACCTCTGTATAGATTCTGGTCAAACAAGGTTTGCGCTTCTTTTAATGTTTCTCTTGCGCTATTTAGACGATATATACAAAAGTGTCTTCGCTGTTCCAAATTCATATGGCGATTCCTTCTTCGAGCACTGATTCTACAAATGGGGACGCCCCTATGATTGTGTGCTGAATATCATATTCAGAGAGTATTTTTACATCCAACACAACATCATGGTGCAAGCTGACATCCAAAGAAATATCCCAAACCTCGTATTTTGTTTCCCATGTCACATCGCCATGCAAAGACACCATAACATCAATATCTGATTCATAGGTATGATCGCCGCGTGCATGAGAGCCGAATACAATAAAGCGCGCCAAACGCTCGCCGTATCGGCTTTGCAGTTGCTTTTTAAGTTCTAAGGCCGCCGGATGCATAAGAATCGCTCTTTGATTTGCAAGCTATAACAGTCAGTTTAATCGATTCAATTGAATAAGTGAAATGAAAAGAAACATCGTTGCCTTTCATGAAACTTCCTCCAATAATTATAGCGGGATAACCAATTCGGTTGAAAAAATTTTCCTTGAGGACTATGCCAATTTAGGCATAATAATAAATATCATAAACTGGACTGTTACTTTCAACAGGAAAACGCAGATATTGAACCTATACTGAAACAATAGGGGTTTCGTATGACGGGGAGAACAAAATTGAAGCAAGATTCTGTGCCCTGGCGTGAGGTTTTTTCTGACTTTGAGGATGAAGAAATTCCCGCGGCGTGTTTGAAAGCCGCGCGGGTGCGAGAGGACATGGCCCAGCAGGAATTGGGGGAACGGTCGGGGGTTGATCAAGGCCATATTTCCGCTATGGAAAACGGGAAGCGAACGATCAACCTCGAAAGTGCCAAGAAGTTGGCTAAGGCGTTGAATACTGATTACCGGGTGTTTTTGTAAGGGAAGTGACTATTTGTTGGTGGGCTGAAGCCACACACTACATGCGGCTTATTCAGGTCTGGTGCTCCACCAAAGCCTCATCAGCCAACTTTTCCAACAAATCTTCCGACTCGGGACGGTTGAATAGTTCTGACCATCTCTGCTCAGATTCAAATTCAGCCAGCAGGAAACGCGCGAATTTCTCTTGTTCTTCTTGGGGGAGCTGGGAGGCTTTTTCGAACGCTTTTTGTAAAAAGTGGGTCATTTGTTTGGCTCCTTCTTAAATCCATTGATGGGTCAAATTCGCCGCGGCGAATGACCCATCCTACGTAACTTTTTATTGAGATTGTCTAAACAGTGCGATTAATCCTTCTTGGGTGAAATGTTCATCATTGCTTAAGACTTCATGGATCTTTTCTCGTTTCATGGATTGCATGGAGATACAATCTTGCAAACTATACTCCTTATCCAACCTCTGATTATACAATGATATCCCGTCTTGGAATGATTTTCTGGATTGTGGAATCACTTGAATGAATGGATTCTCCAGAATGTCATAAACCGCTTCTACTGCTTTTGCACGCAAATATCGGCCATGATTTTTAAAAAAAGATAAAAATTCAATCAGTACTTCGTCGGTTGTATATACCAAACTCTTGTCGAATTTTTGACTCATGTTCATTGCTCTTTCGTGCCATGCATCTTTTTTGTTCAGCAAAGCGATCCAATAAAAGGTGTCAGCAAAAATTTTCTTCATTGTGTATTTTTTTTCGGTGTACCATACAAATAATGATCATGTTCAGCCGCTGCATCTGCGGGTACATGGTCAAATTCTTCTTCGGGGATTTCTTTGATTTTCTCTTCGAAGATTTGCCAAATGGGTTTTGGATGTTTCTCGGTGTTCACTTCGCCATTGGGCAATAACAGAATCTCTGTAAGAGATTCAATTTTTTGAAGAGAGCCGCTTTTTGAATATATCCCTTGTCCGATCAATCGAACTTTCGCCGACCGGTGATCTTGCAACGCCGAAAGAATCAAAGCCTCATCTTTGGGGGGAAAGGTGGTTTCGATTTGTTGATTCTCTTCCAGCATGATGGTCATTTTGGAATCCTGAACATTGGCCATCGATACCTTTCCGACCAGATCAAGTGAAGCGATATAGGAATCAGAGCGTGGCGGAAAGAGAATGGATTTCAGGCTCTGCAAGAATTGTTTGATTTTGTTTGCCATTTTGGTAACCCGTGTGAAACATTTCGTTTGTATTTGATATTATAGACCCGTTGACCGCTTGGGAAAGAATATTTTCTGCCTCGTCAAAAAAATCTGTGTGTGCTAATTTACATATCTTGGTATAAGACCGTATTCTTGTTAACAGCATTTTGCTGATAATTTGTTAAGCATGCTTTGATGATTTTGCTATTTTTTACTTTGAAAATCATTATAGTAAGGGTTTCCTCCCTCTTGTTTTTTTGAGAAGATTTTTTCAGTTCATTATCATCATAGTTGTATCGGCAGTCAATCAAAATGTTGTCGAAACAATAATTATAATTGACATTGAGGATTTTTGGTTTCGCCGTATTGCGATTTGATCTCGGCAGTTTTGGAGTTTAGGCCATCAATTAAGAGTGAACCGAAGGTGTTCTGGATATCGGCGGTTCGCTTGACCAAATCCAGTTCATCATCGAGCGTAGGTTCAGTATTCAATGTTTGGACGGCGCTTATCATTTTTGCTTTCCATTGAATGTTCTAGTATGCTTTAAGAACTGGCAAATAGGAAATACAGTCAATTA
>CAZEZQ010000024.1:3353-6580 GCA_964516245.1 uncultured bacterium
TGTTCTAGTATGCTTTACGCATGGAGGGTGGAATGGTTTCAATATTTTTCTATTTTTTATCCTATGTGGTTTTTGCGTAGGTTTGAAAGGTTGGGATTATTTTCTTTGGCCGCTGCGGACGTATAGCTTTAGGGGTTGAGGTGGTTTTGATGGGTTGGACGGCGTAACCCATCCTAACGAGGTTATGAAAACTTTATATTGGATGGAATGATATCGGATGGAAGATTTTGTGAAAGAAAATACTGTGCGATCCAAATTGCCATGGTTTCCACCGTGGGGATTGTGGATTGGTATTGTTTTGATGATGGGGGCACGGGCTTGGCTCTCTTGGGATTTGCTGGAGACATATAATTATGTTTTTTCGCTTTCTGCTGATGATATGGCGCGTGCACGGTTGGCGATGTTGTGGTCGCAGAATCCCAGTTTGTTTGTCGAAGAAACCTGGCCGCCATTGCCCTTTTATATTGGGGGAATATTGAATTGGTTTATAACCTTCGACCTGGGTGCGCTTTGTCTTGTTAATGTTATTTGTTCGCTATTGAGCATTGCGTTGTTGGGGTATAGCGCCTGGTGGTTGGTGTCGCTCGTTGAAACAAAAGTGTTTCACGCGGCTGTTTATTCTACGGTGGCTATGGCGGTGTTTGTGTTTTTTCCCCATTGGGTGTGGTTGGGAACCAGTATGCTGGCTGAGCCCTTGTATATATTGTGTTTGCTGGCAGCGATTTATCTGTTTCGCCTGGCATTGATCAAGAAGTGTTTGGGCTGGTCATTTGGAGCATTGGCGGCATGCATACTCGCCAATATGACCCGATTGGAGGGTCTCGCGTTAACCGGCATTGTTTACGCTCTGCTTGTTGTGCGGTTGTTTGATCGGCGTTCTTTGAGACGATGGTTAATATTTGCTGGTTGTGGTTTGTTGCTGTTTTTGTTGTTCCCTGCTGCTTGGGCCATTTATCAGGCTGGGGGCTCTCGAGGGATCGTGGGGTATTTTGAAGCGCTTCGAGGCGGGTTTACATCTAAATATGCTTACGATTTGTTAAAAACCCCGGTTAATCTCATTATACTGTACGCGGAAAGTTACACCTTTTGTTTGGTTCCATCGGTGCTGGGTTTCGCGGTGGCTATGTATTACGGATACCGGTATCCCGAACAACGCTGGGTTGTGTATGAGGGCATTCTCATTTCCTTTTATGTGTTGGCGCAATTGGTGGGTTCGGCCTTGGGGTTGATGCCCACCCATAATTTCTGGCGGCTCACGGTTCCAGTTTATGTTTTGATGCTCCCCTATTTGGCTTATGCATTGGTTCAATTGGGGCGTTTTGTTCCAGTGTGGATTATTTTGGTTCCAACATTGTTATTGTTTGTGAACGCCAGAGGGGCTGCCAATCCAAATCATGTTTTTGTTACGCCATCGATGTTTGAGACGGCGGAGATCATGCTTGAACTTTTGGGGAACCGGGAGGATCCGGGAGAGGTGTTATTGGAGATTGATAGTTGGGATTGGTATTTCTTTGTATTGCGTATCTATGGCACGGATTTGAATGCTTTGAAATACGACCGCAACCGCGGGCGGCATTATCCACAATACAGGCGCGAGAGCGTATTTTTCAAGCAACCTGAGGCCGTTCAAAACTATATGGATGAGAAAAATGTAGAATTTGCCATTGTGCGCAGCGATCTAGCCCGTCAAAAATTAAATATCTTAGGTTGGAAGCATATATATCAGGAAACCCCGTTTTCGATCTATAAAAGTCCCGCCAATCAAGGAGGTGGTTAAATGAAAACATTTGCGTTGCGACTGCATCAATTTGGTTCAGCCGATTCGGCTTTGAAGTATGAAGAAGTAGAGCTGCCGGAATTGCTGCCGAATGAAGCGCGTATGGAAATGAAAGCGGCTCCGATTAATCCAGCCGATTTGAATACGATTGAAGGCATGTATCCCCTGCAAAGTGAACCGCCGGTGATTATCGGCCATGAGGGGATAGGTGTGATAGTTGAAGTGGGCAGCCAAGTGAAGAATGTATCGGTGGGGGATCATGCGATTGTGTATGGTGGGCCGGGGGCGTGGTGCCGGGTGCGCCAAGTGGATTCGGCGCGGGTGGTTCCAGTGCCCAAAGAGATTCCATTCGAGCAGGCAGCGATGCTGACGGTGAACCCGCCCACAGCTTGGTTGATGCTGCAGCAATTTGTTTTGCTGAAAGCTGGAGATTGGATAGTTCAAAACGCAGCCAATTCGGTGGTGGGGCGTTGGGTGATTCATATCTGTGCACGATATGAGATCAATACCATGAACGTGGTGCGGCGGGAGGAATTGTTTGAACCGCTTAAGCAGGATGGAGCGACGGAAGTGATCACGGATCAAGATCGTTTTAACAAGACCATCAAAGAGAAAATTGCAAATGATGAAATGAAGTTGGCACTGAATGCGGTAGGTGGGCAAAACGCGTCTGAGTTGGCGAAATCACTGAGCCCAGGAGGGATTCATGTGACTTATGGGGCGATGGGCAAAGAGCCGCTGCAAATGTCTAACGCGTTGCTGATCTTTCAAGATATCCAATTCCGGGGATTTTGGTTGACGAGATGGTACAAGCAGGCGGATTATTCAGATGTAAAGCAAATGTTCGATGAGATAACGGAGATTTTATTGCGGCGAAAAATTGAAATTCCAATTGCGAAGACTTATGGGTTGGAAGAATATCAAAAAGCGGTTGAACACGCCGGACAGGGGGCGCGTGGGGGGAAAGTGATGTTTCGGATGGGTTTGTAGGTAGGGGAAGAAATTTGGATGATGAATGAGGAGGGTGAAATTCCTGATGAGCTGCTTGAACAAGAATCCGGCTCGGCGGGAGCCTCGCCCTCCTAGGGGTAATGGAAACAAAAAATTACCTTTATGAATACTGATTTTTCTGATTGAGATAATAGACGATTGGCAGGATGACTGGGGTGTAGGTGTGTATCCAGAGGGCGGTGAAGATGGATACGACACCTATGATGAGCAGATAGGCCCATTCTTTTTGTTTGACGTTCCATACAAGAAACAAGCAAATCAGGCTGGAAACAATTGCGCTGGGGATTGGGCCGATCAATCCCATTGGGGAGGGGAAGTCGTAGGCCAAGTTGGCAATGGTGGGGAATAGAAGAATGTATTCTACAAACCAAGGCCAGGCGATGATGGCGGGTATAAGGCCGATGAGCATTCCAAATACACAATGCCAGCCGAACAGCAA
>CAZEZQ010000024.1:6590-16296 GCA_964516245.1 uncultured bacterium
GGAGCATTAAGCCATAGGTGGGTTTGATCGCGGTGACGAAACCGAGCAGGATGCCGCGAAGCAACGGTTTACGCCCAATGGCCGCGGCCATGAGAGCGGTTAGCACTAAAGTGATTTGGCCCTGGTGCAGTGATTCGTACACTGGGAACCAAAATAGGGCTATGACGATTGTCCAAAATATGCCGCGCGGTAGATGGAGTATAGGTAGGCGGCCAGGCTGATGATTGTCCATATCCAAAATCCGGTTTCTCTCCCCAAATAACTGAATGGAACTAGCAAAATAGCCAGGGTGGGAGGATAAATATAAAGCGCTTCGTTGTAGGGTGATTCTCCATCTGCCACATACCCCGCGGCATGCGCATAGGCCGCATAATCCCAGCCGTGTACATCGTCATAGACCACGCAGAACTGGGTGTAGGCGAATGCGAGGTAGAGGAAAATGAGAAGAATCAATGAAATGAATGAAATGCGAATCTGTTTTGTCATGGGATCATACAAGGAAATTAATTTCAAAATTGTAATGTTAAATTATGAACAACATTTTGTATCGAATTTGTTCTGTCATTTTAATTTGTTTAGCAATTGACATCAGCGGTGCGGTTATTCGTGTCCGCTGGATGCTTTGGTCTGACTATCGATGATGTAGTGCAGGCTTCTGTCATTTGCAGGATTATCAAAAATATTTGGATCAAGCAGATGATCCTTACTATTTATCCCAACACCTACGCGGCCCAGGGGATGGCGCCCACCCTTGAAGTAGTTCTGGATAGCGAAGCGGGCGGATGGGAGCATGCCTGCGGGATCAAGAATCGCAATCGCTATGATGTATTCGCCTTTTTTAACCTTTTGGGGGAGTGTGAAGCTATCTCGTACAGTGTATGTTTTGGGTGCTTGCTGATATGCATGCTTTGCACTGTCCCATTGGTCTCCAGGCAGCCACTGCCGAATGTCCAAGTCATCAAATGTGCCGCTCCAGACAACGGCCCGGGTTTTTGGATTCAACAGGCTGATTTCTACCGGCCAATTGGCGTAGATTGGCGTAGACCCGGTATTGCGGACCTTGAAGGCGACATCAAATTTCTGCCCGGGGCTGAGAGTGCCGGTGTATTTAACCTCTTCAAGGATAAAGCGGTAACCGAAGGCTTTCTGGACTTCTTCGGCTCCGGCTCGAACCTTTGGTTCGTTCTCATCGTATTCGGCCACCCAACCAAGGTTGCTGCAGTGGAAGCGGTGGATGCTGTCGATCAGGAACGACCGGTGTTCGGGATCTCGCAGCGTATCGTTTGGGTTATCACCCGGTTGCACCTTGTATTTGCCCCAGTTATAGGCACATTCACCGCCCATAGGCCGTGTCTGCCAGCGTTTCCCCAAATTTTCGATGCCGCCGCCGTGTTTGGACATCTGCTGAATATGAGCCCACGAATCCCAGTAGATGCCGAACTCGTAATCTTTGAATTCCCACGGATGGCGCACCGTCACCATCGTATTGGGGAATGCTTTTGTGAATGCGTCGCCCAAGAGCTTCTGCATTTCGGGAGTCACATCCGGTGAATGGTGTTCGCCCCACTTTCCGATGATACCCATCTGCACCCAGGCGACTCTCGGATCGTTATTCCAGCATTCGCCCAGGCGTGATATCAGGCGAAGAAGCCTTTTTCGAAACTGATCGCTGCTGTAGTCATCTTCCTGCATATCACTGGGCCAATATTTTTTGTCTCCATCCCAATGCAGGTAGACGCGGGGGATCACTTTGATATTGTGTTTCTCAACGCCGCGCCATTTCTGGCTGCATACGGCCATGATTTGAGCGGTCCCGTCATCGACGTTCCGCTCCAGCTCGTTCCATTTCAGGTACGTTCGACAGAGCGTTCCATATTCGTGGCTGCCATCGGTCTTTCCTGGACGAAAGCCCTTGAGGGGATTTCGAAGTGCGCCTTTGTACTCTTGCGGCCTTGCCAAAACAGTCTCCTGAATCTCTTCGCTGTATGCAGGAAACGAAAGAGATATCACGATGAGAAATAGAAGGATAGAAGCAAGCGCCTTGTTTTTGTTCGATTGAGTGTAGTACATTGTTTGTCTTTCCTGTGGAAAAAGTTTTCAACAGATTTTGATTTTACCAGTTCAATTTTATCCATAATCATATAGGAATGTAACATGGATATGGCTAAGCCAGCAGGCATTCTAGCCAAACCCCGTTAAATGTGTTTACAATGATCGTAGGACACATCTTATCATCGCTGGCGATTACAACCGGGGGGGAGACCGAACATGCCACACAATCATATCAACCGACGGACATTTCTGGAAATCAAGGTAACATCATGGAAATTTTTTGACACATGCAATCGGCCTTATGAGGAACTGTGTTCGGCGGCTCGCGCCAGCCATGAGCGGATTTATGATGTGGCGATGGGTGAAGTTGAACCGTTCGACGGCCCTCCTGAATATTTACCAAGACTTTTTTAATCTTTAAGGAGAACAAATATGAACGTTTTTGTGAAAGCAGCAAATATCAGCGCCTACATTTTTTTGATGGCAATGGTGGTGTTTCCATTATCGACGCAGGGAGAGCCGATTTCAGCCAAAACCTATCCCAATTACCCGCAAACAACATTGAGCAATGGATTGATTGGTGTATCCATTTATCTGCCTGATGCCGAAAAGGGATATTACCGGGGAACCCGTTTTGATTGGTCAGGGGTCATCAGCCGGGTGCAGTATGCCGGGCATACGTTTTATGGGGAATGGAAAGAGAGACATGATCCCACCCATCATGATGATATTGTGGGGCCGGTAGAAGAATTCAGCATGGAGGATCCATTGGGGTATGAAGATGCCGGGCCGGGGGATCCGTTTGTGAAAATCGGGGTGGGAGCGCTGATTCGCCCGAATAACAGTGAGTACCGTTTTCATGAAAAATACAAAATTCAAAAAGCGGGAACCTGGGAGATCAAGCAAGAAAAGGATTGGATTGAGTTTTACCAGGAATTCGAAGGGCCGGATGAATGGGCTTACCATTACACCAAACGAATTGAATTGCTGGAGAGCCAACCGGCTTTTGTGATTAAGCATACATTGAAAAATATAGGATTCAAAACCATCGATACTACGCACTACAACCACAATTTCACTATCATCGATGATGAACCCATCGGTTTGGGCTATGAAATTTCATTTCCATTTGCGCTTGATGTGGAGGGAGAGTTTAACAATTGTGTGGAAATTGAGGATAAGCAAATTCAATTTACGAAAGCGAACGAACCGGGCCATGTGATGTTGTTTTTGCAGAATGATTTCTCATCGGCAGAAGAGAATCAAATCACGATTACCAACAAAGATGCCCGAGCGGGCATTCATATCAACGGCGATCAAACGCCATTCAAAATCAATGTATGGTCACAGAGATGGACGGTCAGCCCCGAACCCTTCATTAAAATTCAAGTGGAACGGGGCGAGACCATGCAATGGGAATATAAGTACCGTTTTGTTGTAGAAACATCGGTGAAGTGATGGGTTCAGACCCCCCCTAGCCCCCCTTAAAAGGGGGGGAAGTTTTGGGGAAGTCATCTTATTATGCTTGACTGATTATCAGTTGGGGTATTCGCCTTTGTTGCTGCGAATGATCCATCCTTCGGAGATGAGGCCGTTGCTGGGTTCATAGATGCGGTCATTGGGACCGGCGCCATTGTATTCACCCACCACGGTGGCTGCCATCATGTGATCGGGCCAGGGAGCGCCTTGAGTATTGGCCGGACCTGGTGAAAAGAAATACCACCTAAACCCGCCATCGAATAAAATTTGCCAACGGCCAGAGCGCCAGTCGGGATTTTCGGTATTGTTATAAGTAAACGTAGCACGGATGGTGTCCGAATTTTTTATGCCAGCAGGTCCTTTCATGAATGGATCAAGGGGGATGTTGTTCATATAGGAGATAGGTGTTGTGAGCAGCATTAGAGCTTGCCGGTTGCCTTGAGTAAAGATTCCAAACGATGCACCTTCTAATGAGCCGATGGGGCCACGGCCTTCGTCAAAGCTGTACATTTCAATGGCGGTGGCAATGTTTCGCATATCCGCCCGCACGCGTGATAATTTGGCCCGCATTTGAGCATTGAGAAAATTGGGGACAGCGATGGCGGCTAATATTCCGATAATTGCCACCACGATAAGAAGTTCAATTAGGGTAAACCCTTTGGAAGGTTTTGAATATAAACACTTTCTCATAGCATACTCTCCCACAAATTTTTAAACTAATTCATTGTTAACAATTTAATACGTTTTTACAAGGGGACTTTAGATTGCAATTCATTCCCTTGATTTCATTGTCTGAAACCCTTCAATATAATATTTGCTTTAAGAAATTTTGCCATTACGAAGTTTCTTTCCAAGGGAACTCGTATCAAAGGAACAACATCTTCATGAAATCTCATCCTGATTTGCTTACCACGGCGGACCAAATCGCTCATGTTGCTTCTCGAATGCGGGAGCATAGTATTGTGGCGTTTGATACAGAATTTATTCGTGAAAAATCGTTTTATCCACAACTCGAAATCATTCAGGTGGCTACAGATGAAGAATCTTGGTTGATTGATGCCCAGGCGTTTCAAAACCACAAACCACATCAACCCTCTCCTGCGTTTTTGCCTATACAGAATGTGTTGGTAGACCCCAATATCTTGAAGGTGGTTCATGCTGCGGAAGCGGATCAGGAATGTTTGTATACTCAATTTGGATTTTTGGCGCAGCCGATATTGGATACCGCCATTGCGGCATCGCTATGTGGTTATGGGGAAAATTTGGGATTGGCGGCTTTATTAAAATCGGTTATGGATATCAATTTGAAGAAAGGGTATGCGCGCACGCATTGGTCCGAGCGTCCCTTGCCATCGCAACTGGCCGAATATGCCCATGCCGATGTGATTCACCTGGTGGAACTGGGCCGAATCTTGATTGAAAAATTGGAAGAACTCAACCGGAAGGATTGGGCCTTGGAAATCTGCGAAAAATTTTGTGATCCTAATTTGTTCGAACCGGATCCTGAAAGCATGGCGGCCCGCCTATCCAAAAGCGGACGCATCAAGGCCAAAAATTATCCAATTTTGCTGGAGTTGATTCGTTGGCGCGAATCCAAAGTGCGTGAGATGAATATCCCCCGGCGCTGGCTGGCTGATGATAATGTGTTGATGAATTTGGCGGAGATGCGCCCCAAAAATTCAAAGCTGTTGAAATCGTTTCGGGGGTTGAATCAACGGGCATTGCAAAACGAAGGGAAGGAAATTTTAGAAGCAATAGAGCATGGCGAACAGCTAATCGATGTGAAAATGCCCAAATTTGACCGGCCCAAGCCCCCCAGTACGAATGAAGCCCGTGCCGTCAGCTTGCTGCGATGTTATGTGGAGTATCTCGCCAGCAAACACAATATCGCGGCCAAGCAACTGGTGGATTTGAAGCTGTTAATTGAGTTTTTGCGCCATCCCAGCCGTGACCCTCAGGATTGGGTGGATCAAGGATTGCTTTCACAGTTTTCAGCCAATTTGATCGGCCATGAACTTGCGGAACTGATGAATGGAAACCGGGCACTGACAATTGAGAAAAAGCGCATTCAAGTGCTCGAAAATGAAGAATAATTTATCCAGTTATTGAAGGTTGTTTTTCGACTTTTTCCATCACGATAATCGCGGCGACATTGCCCTCATATTCCAAAAATGTGATTCCATCATAGACATAACCGGGTAATTCATAATTCCCTTCGGGGTCTTCAATGCTGTCGAATAAGGGATCGCCGAACACTTTTCTGACTTTATTCATCGGAGAGCCCACTTTGACACCTTCAGAAGTTTCAAATTTGTTGGTGTGAATGGTTATAGCTCTAAGTTTGTTGGCTCGATTAAATGAAAACTCGAGGCCTTGATTGCGGTATTTTTCGCGTTTTTCGGGCGTGTCTCTGCCCAAGATGGAAAGGCGGGTGGAGCGCCCTAGAACGAAGGGACCTATCCGTTCGCCAGGAATGATGAGTTCTATCTCATCTACTTGGGATGGGTCATTGGAACTGCCGCAACCGGTGAGCAGCACAATGCTGCATAAAGAGCAAAGAAAAATTAATGGTAATGTACCGCGCATAAGCAAACTCCCAAAATTGTTTTCAAATAGGATTGTATCGCATGTTCTGTGATAATGCAGGGAGGGATTTGGGGGAAGTTATGATGGAATTTTTGGGGTAAACAGCGAGTCGATTGTGTATATGCTCTCACCCCGGCCCTCTCCCAGTGAGCCAATTGTTACTAAAAGATTAATGGAGGAAGCAACGAATTCCCTCCCCAAGTTTGGGGAGGGTTAGGGTGGGGTTGAAAATGTTTGATATAAGTAAAGTTATAGCCCCCAACCCCCCTCCCAGCCTCCCCCAACTTGGGGGAGGAGTAACTTGTGGGGAAAGATTAGCTCAGAGGGAGAATGGCTACAGCATGGTGAGAGAGTAATCTTCACAAATCTGTAAAACGAGGTGCTTGTTGGTGGGCTGAAGCCCACCCTACAATTAGGCACAATTCCAATTTGGTGCAATTAGGCGGCTTTGCCTACAGATTTGAATTTTTCCAGGAAGCTGGCGACCATTTTTTTGTATTCTTTGAGACGATTGTCAAAGACCTTGAGTGGGTTGTATTCGGTTCGGTGTTCGTTGATGTAATTGTAATCAGCGTCGATGCCGGTGATTTTGAGTTGGGTGGAGACATTAATTTTGCGGCAGTTGAGAGCGATGCATTTATCAAACGTCTCGTCAGAAAGCCCAGTGCCGCCATGCAGGGCCAAGGGATTGTCGATCTGGTCGGAGATGGTTTTTAAGAGATCGAAGCGAACGTTGGGAGTCTTTTTATACATGCCGTGCGCGGTGCCACAGGCGGCGGCGACCACATCCAAATTGCACTCGGTGGCCAGTTGGATGACTTGATTGGGATCGGCCAGGCAGGCGTCTTCTTCGTTGACAAATTTGTCGTCTTCCACCCCTCCGATGGCGCCCACTTCGCCTTCAAGCGAGACACCGCGCGAATGGGCCATTTCGGCTACTTTGCGGGTGTTATTCAGATTTTCTTCGAAGGGCAGATCGCTGCCATCGTACATCACGCTGGTCCAACCGGTGTCGATGCATTTTTTGATGAATTCGAAATCGCTGCAGTGATCCAAATGCAGCACCACCGGCGTTTTCGCCCGGCCTGCGCAGAGGTGGATCCAACTGTAGACATCATCGAATCCCCAAAAGCGGACCGTTTTGGGAGAGACCTGGATAATCAGGGGGCTTTTCATTTCTTCCGCAGTTTCAACCACCGCTTTGGTGCTGGAGAAATCGACAATATTAAACGCGGCCACGCCGTATCCTTTTGCTTCGCTGAGTAGTTCTTTCATGTTAACCAGCATGTTGGGCCTCCGAATGTGTGATGGCATTACGTTTTTATTGGTGAGCTGAAGCCCACCCTACAATTTTATTCTTATTTTACAGCCAGCTTTGTTTGCCGGATATATGATAGTGCGCTAAGTGGGCTGCGCCCAAGAGCGATGAGTTGCCGCGAAGTGCATATTCATAATCACCCATCCAACGTTTCTTGCAGCGGACAAAGGCGTCTGAAATGCCGCCACCAGTGAGATGGATTTTGTCGGTCAAGGTAACATACTGCTTCATCTCTTCAATGTGCAAAGCCATGTAGCGGGTGTTCTCGCGGATCATCGCCATCAATAGTTTCTCGCGATTGGTATCCAATGTTAAGTGAGTGAAGGCGGCCCGTTTGTCTTCTGTACTGTAACGGTCGCCCGCCAAATAGACTTCGTATCCCGGCAGTTCCCATAATTCACCACAATTAAAATAGTCAGAAATCACGCTGGGAATATATTCATTGTAGAATTTTTCCGCATCCATCTCGCGGCAGAAATTTTCGTGAAACCATTCTAGCGCTTTGCCGCCGGTGTTGAGCACATAGAGGGTAGACCACAAGTTGGGGATGACATGGCAGCGCACATTGTAGCGCGGCCCGGGGATGGATTTCGCCAACCCGATGCAGATGATTTCGCAGGTGCCGCAGATGTCGAGAATAGCGCCTTCGTGGGTGACACCGCCATCCAAGGCGGCGCACATGGCATCGTTGCCTCCCATTAACACGGGGATCCCCGCAGGCAAGCCGGTTTGTTTGGCGATGCTTGGAAGCAATTCGCCTACTGGTTGCCAGCTGTTCACGATTGGTGGAAGTTTCTCAATGGGTATGCCCAGTTTGCCAGCAATCTCTTCGTTCCAGGTACCGTCATTGCTGGAGGTGTTGTACATCGCGGTGAGTGAGGCAGTGGAGGGGTCCATGCCCCAATTGCCGGTCAATCGTTTGCCGAAGAATGTGTTGGTGTGGCCGAAAAATGCAGCTTGTTCAAAAATTTCCGGAGTATGGTTTTTCCACCACAAAATGGTAGAGGCAGTGGCCCCGCCGGATGCAGGCAGGTTGCTGGTGTGTTTTAGCAATTCATTTTCACCGATGGTGTCGCGAATGTATTGCGCCTCCTGTTTGCTGCGGCCGTCAAGGAACAAGACCGCAGGTGTCAGCGCATTGCCGTTTTCATCCAAGGCGGTGGCGCCGGGTGTGGAAACTGAAAAGCTGATCGCCTGGACTTTGCTGATATGGGGCTGAAGTTGCTGGCAGCAGGAGAGAAAGGCGTTCCACCAATGGCCGGTGTCGATATCACGCTGCTCGCCGCGCATATTCATAGGATAGCTTTGCTCGGAGGTGGCGAGCACGTTAGTGGCATTTTCGACTACCGCGATTTTCATGGCGGTGGTTCCGGCGTCGACGGCAAGGACAATTGTCATAAATATACTATATCCAAAATATTTGATGACTGGGTGAAACCCGGTTTTTACAAAAGTTGAGCTGCTTGTAGAGCCTGTTTTACATTCTTGCGGTCTTGGCCTTCGAGTTGTATCAATGGCAAGCGGGGGTAGCCGCCTTGCAGGCCGCCCAGGTCCATGGCCGCTTTGACGCCGGGCACGCCGTAAGCGCCGCTGATTTTTTTGTTGGCTTCTTTCATGCGGTTGTGATATTCGAGCCCGGCTTCATCCTGCCCGCGCATGCCGTTTTGCCAGAGATGGATTCCAATTTCGGGCCGCACGTTGCCCAGGCTAACTACACCGCCTTTGAGGCCCTGCACCATTGAAGTATAAAAAAACGAGGCGCTGCCCGCCATAACACAGAAAGATTCGGAATTGAGGTGGATCATATTGTCCACGCCATCGGGGGCGCTGTTTTTAATGCCCCAGATGTTGGGATGTTTCGAGAGGCGCTCGATCAATGCCAAACTCATTTCTACCCCAGTGAATTGGGGGGCATTGTAAAGCAACACGGGCAAATCGACGTTTTCGGCGCATTCGGTGAAATAACGAAAGAGGGTTTCGTCATCCATCTGCTTGCGAAAATAGCAGGGGGTTAGCAGGGTGGCGAAATCACTGCCTATTTCTTTGGCGAATTTCATGAGTGCTATGGTTTGGGGGGTGCTGTCGTAGATGCAGCCGGTCATTACCACTTGTTCGGGCGCTTTGCATTCCATCACGGTTTGCAGCACCTGGCGGCGTTCATCATCAAAGAGGCAGCGGCTTTCAGCATTGCTGCCCAGGACGAGATAGCCGTGGATTCCCGAAGAGGCGTAAAACTGCATGTTGGATTTTAAAGCTTCATAATCCACACTC
>CAZEZQ010000025.1:0-12395 GCA_964516245.1 uncultured bacterium
TCCCAGCCCCAACGGGGGCGCCATATGATAGCCAGGGGCAATCGCCCCTGGAAAAAAGAAACATAAAACCCCTAGCCCTGAATGGGCGAAATAAAAATGCTTTCAGATGGCTAAATGGTTACCATGAAATTGAAGGATTTTTAAGGTGATCAATTCAACACAAATTCTCAATGGCATCACACATTGCCAATATGATATTCCACACTCACTTGTGCAAGAAGCCAGAAAAATTGGAGCGGTGGCGTTGGATATCGAAACATCTGGCTTGAATTGGAAAGAAGATCAAATCGGAACTTGCCAATTGTTTATACCAAGCGGCAAATTGCTTTTGATTCATATTGGTTCTACTGCTCCCAAAAATTTGTGCACGATTCTGCAAGATTCTGAGATCACCAAGATATTTCACCATGCGATGTTTGATTTGCGATTTATATCCTACAAATGGCCGATTCATTCAACAAATATCGTTTGCACCAAAATTGCTTCCAAAATTATTTCTCCATCAAGCAAACAACACTCTTTAAAAGATTTACTGAATGCTTATTTGTCGATTCAAATTGATAAGAAAATGCAGACTTCAGATTGGCTCTCAAACAAACTTACCGAGGAACAAATTTTATATGCGGTGAAAGATGTTTACTATCTCCCAAATCTCTATAAAGTTCTCAAAGAGGAATTGAAAAAACTTGATCGATGGCGCCTGGCTCAAGCAAGTTTTGATTATATCCCCACTCGCGTTCAATTGGATATTCTCGAAGCGGGTGATGTTTTCCAATATTAAGTTTATGAAATACAACCCAAAACCAGTGTAATTTCATGTGCATATGAATTATTTGAAATCTTTGCCTCTCATAAAAATTATAAAATATAGCATATTTTTCATTTGGTTGTTGGTATTAGTTGTTCTATGCAAGTTGACACTACCTACCATCGGGCAGCCCAACCAATTGTTGTATCTTTTTGTCTTGCTTTATCTCTCGGGCTGGGGGGCTTATTTTTTCATAAGCACAATTGGCGAGCACGAGAAAGTTTCCCGCTTCTTGCTTGTGACTTCTTCATTGTTGGCCACTATCACTCTATTAGAATTGCCTGCCGTATTTCAAGTGATTGATTACCGTTATCTGTTTGGAATTCAAATACAGCCTTGGGAAGATCATCATGTCAATATTCTCGACAAAGAATTAATCTACCGGCGAAAACCCAATTCTCATATACAAGGCCAAATGGTTGGAGATTTGGCTCATTTAGACAATTCGAAAGACAACAAAATCTATTCGTATGATGTGTATTATGATCAAAATGGGTTTCGCAATAGAAGCAATTTTGAAAAAGCTGATTGCATAGTTTTGGGAGATTCGTTCTTGGAATATGGGACTGTACCCTATGATCATTTGGCAACCACAAGATTAGCCGATAGGCTCGACCGTACGGTGATCAATTTTGGGCTTTCATGGTATGGACCGCAACAGCAACTCATCGTTCTCAAGCGATATGGTGTACCATTGCAGCCGAAGATATGTTTATGGATGTTTTTTGAAGGCAATGATTTGAAGGACATTTGGAATTATGAAAAATATACAAACCGATGGAAGGAAATACAAGATAATTTTTCTTCATTGAAAGCGCGCTCGTTAACTTATAGTGTATTAAAATCAATCATAATGAAATACTGGAGTATGGGGTATACGAAACAGTATGACGGTTTTGGTGAATTTGAAACAGGAAAGGGAAAGACAAAAAGATTGTATTTTGCTTACCCTGGTGAAGAATTGCGTGAAGAAGATATACAAGCCCTAACAATTACACAATCGATCTTAAGAGAAGCATATCAATTATGCGCAAATCGATCTATTGAATTTATTGTCGTGTTCATACCAACGAAGTTTCGAGTTTATGGAGATTTGTGCCAGTATGATGAATTACAGAGCCCGACAGATTGGGTAGTAAACAATTTACCAGAAAGATTGAAAGCACAAGTAAAAAACATAAGCCCGGATATTGGGTTTCTTGATTTAACAAAAGCATTCAAACAAGAAGCAAAATCAGGCTCACTCTTATATTATCCAGATGACTCTCATTGGTCTCCAAGTGGACATAAACTGTCTGCAAGTATTATAGGAAAGTATTTAAAGCAACGAATGTGAGAAGGCATTGTTTTGTTCTATCATGCGAGCTGTCAAACTATTCATTCTTGATTCCAAATAACGCTTTGTAAATGAGAATGGCAAGTGAAGCCACTTCACCAACTGTTGCGGCTCCAAGCCATTGCAAAAAAGAAGGATCAAGTTGAAATCCCCACACCTTGAATCCTTGTAAAAAAATGACGAGAAATGTGGCAAACAACAACCAGCCATAGATCCATTGGATGAATGACAACGCCTGTTTTTGCATTGCTAATTTTGTACGCACTTTCTCTCGTTCTAATTCCCGGTCGACATAATCCTTGGGAACCAGATCGATAGACCTCTCTTTTTTTGGTAGTTTATTCATTATAAAACAATTAGAGTGTTAATTCTCAACTTCTGTTAATGTGTGAGATTCACCTTTTTTCAACGAACGAAAAAATGGCATCACCACTTCCTTGTATTTGTTTTCCCGCTCATCCACAGAAGCGATGGTTCGGCCGTCCGAGACTTCTTGCACAGCCCATTCGAGAAGAGTGAGTGCGTTATTGACCAGGTCTTTCTTGGTGCGAACACCCGTCTTTTGCATCAATTCCTCTAATTCTTTTATATGGTCCTCTGAGAGTTCGAATTGAATTCGTTTCATTATTTTTATACTCCACTTTTTTGATGGTATTATACTCATATACTGTGTATAAAACGAGGTGCTTTGTTCTATTTTTATTTTTAACCAATCACCTGCAGTCACTTTGAATCCTTTTCAAATTTCTGTATCGTAGTAACTTAAGCACTGTAAAGAATTCAATCCATTTCAAGGAGATACACCTGTGAAACGGCTTATCGCGATTTTTGTACTCATGGTAGGCTCGCTCCCTGCTTTCCCACAAATCGTATTACCCAATTTCAGCGACTATGATGAAATGTCGGATACACTATCTCGTTTTGAAGCCAAATATGCCAACATGCATCTTGACTCCCTCGCTGAAAGCGCCAATGGCCGCAAGGTGTGGGTGGTTGAAATTGGTGATGGCAGCGAAGAAGAGCGCAGCCAACGCCCCGCCTTGCTGGTGGTGGGCGGTGTTGAAGGCAATCAGATTTTGGGGTCAGAAATCGCCCTGAGTTTTCTGGGCGAAATGCTCGACGATGAATCTGAATCCCTCCATGAACAAGCCACAGTTTATGTGATCCCCCGTTTGAATCCTGACGCGATTGAACAGTATTTTGAAACGCCACGGATGGAAACTACGGCAAATTCAACCCCGCATGATGACGATAACGATGCGCTTACTGACGAAGACGGGCCTGAAGATTTGAACAATGATAACCTCATCACATGGATACGTGTTGAAGATCCTGAAGGCCAGTGGATCGAGCACCCGGATGACAATCGCATCTTGATCAATGCCGATCCAGCCAAAGGTGAACAAGGCAAGTGGCTGCTGTTTTCCGAAGGCCATGATAATGATGAGGATGAAGAAATCAACGAAGACCCGGTTGGTGGAACCAACCTCAACAACAATTTCCCCTTTGAATATCCCTGGTTTGACAAACAGGCTGGGCGGCATTCTGTCAGCGAAACCGAAACCCGCGCATTGGCCGACTTTGTCGTAGAACACCCCAACATCGCGGCGGTGATGGTGTACTCCAATCAAGACAATCTACTCAAAACGCCTGAATCAGGTGATCGCAGCGGCAACCGCGAACCGCAAACCAAAATTGTGGAAGAAGACATCGAGTGGTTCAAAGAATTGGGACAATCTCTCCGCGATGAATTGGAAATCGATAAAGAGGTCAGAATTGAAAATCAAACGGAAAAGGGAACAATCGCGAATTGGATGTATTTCCACCGTGGGCGTCTCGCACTGACCACCCTCCCATGGAGCCCCGAAATGGCTCTGGCCATGAAATGGGTGGGTGAAGAAGACGAGAAAAAGACGGTTGATGAAGATGGGGAAGAGAAGAACGACAGTGAGAAAGAGAAAGAAAAGCGGGGCAAGACAGAGTTAGAGTATTTGCAGTGGTTGGATAAACATACAACAAACCATTTTGCCGATTGGCACACCATTGAACATCCCGATTTCCCTGATCAAGAGGTCGAAGTCGGTGGCTTTTTCCCGTTCGCCAAAACCGCGCCCCATTCGGCCAACAATAATATGCTTGAACAGATTCCCAAGCATGTGAAGTTTCTCAAATCATTGGTTGACAAACTCCCCCAAATCAAAATTGATGAAACCGAAACCAAGCATTTGGGGAAAGGAGTTTATGAGTTGAATGTGCGAGTCGTCAATCAAGGTTATTTACCCACCATACTCAATCATGGTGAACGAACCGGTGAAGTCCATCCAACCCGGGTGGAAATCGGTTTGCCCGACGAAGCATTTCTCGCCGGCCAGCGGGTAACGAAAATTGAACCACTATCAGGTAGTGGAGGATTTGCCGAATTGCAGTATATTATCAAACCGGGTAGTGATCGCTTTGAAATCAATGTGATATCTGCCCATGCGGGACGGGATCAGGCCTCACTTCAATTGCAAGGAGGTGGGGAATAATGAATATGGAACTTCGATCAATGGTAGTTAAAACATCACTCAAATCTCTCTTTGTTTTTCTTGCCAGCGCTTTTTTGTTCACGCCAATCTCGCATGCGCAAAAGGGTGTTTTCCCGGCGCTTAGCGTGCCCGCTGAACGCGAGGTGGATATTGCTTGGAACCGGTTTTACGACACCGAGGGAATCGAAGACAATTTAAGAAAAATCCATCGCGCTTTCCCCAATTTGACTGAACTATATTCCATCGGTGAATCGTACGAAGGCCGTGAGATTTGGTGCCTCGAAGTCAGCAGCAAAAAGGTTGGCAACTTGGAACGCAAACCGGGGATGTATATCGATGGCAACATTCACGGCAACGAAGTGCAAGCGGCCGAAGTGGTAATGTATACAGCATGGTATCTCACCGAGAATTACGGCCGAATCGATCGCATTACCCAGCTGCTCGACCAAAAAGTGTTTTACTTGATCCCCACCATCAATCCCGATGGACGCGACCATTGGTTTCATGAAGCCAACACGCCCCATTCATCTCGCACAGGCAAAAAACCGCTCGACAATGACCGTGATGGATTGGTTGATGAAGATGGCTACGACGATCTAAACGGCGATGGGCATATTAGCGTAATGCGCATCAAAGACCCCAACGGCCGCTACATACTGCATTCAGAGTATCCAGATTACTTGATGGAACGGGTGGATGAAGACCAGCGCGGTGAATATAGAATAGTAGGCTATGAAGGCGTCGATAATGATGGCGATGGGGAGATCAACGAAGACGGACCGGGCGGCTATGACTCCAACCGCAACTGGGCCTACGATTGGCAGCCAAATTATGTGCAATACGGCGCGCACGATTATCCCTTTTCATTACCCAATACCCGGGCTGTGGCTGAGTTTGTGAAATCGCATCCTAACATCGCCGGTATGCAGTCGTACCACAATACGGGGGGCATGATTCTCCGGCCGCCGGGTCGTGAAGGCGGGGTGCATCAACCCGAAGACGACCGCTTAATGCAGGATATCGCCGCGCGCGGTGAAACCATGCTGCCCGAGTACCGCTCGATGGTGGTGGCTACAGATTTGTATACAGTGTGGGGCGGGGAATTCGATTGGTTTTATGGAGCGGAAGGCATTCTCTCCTACACCAATGAACTGTGGACATTAAAAAATATGTTCCGCAGCAATCGCCAAAACCAGGAGGCGCGGGTTGAGTTTTCGCTGCACCTCTTGTTTGACGAAGGCTTGGTGAAATGGGAAGAGGTTGAACACCCCACTTATGGAACCATCGAAGTTGGCGGTTTTACAAAAGAGCAGGGTCGAGTGCCCCCTTCGTTTTTGCTCGAAGAAGAATGCCATCGCAATATGGCTTTTACCCTCTATCACGCCGATCAAATGCCATCCATTGAATTTGTCGAAACCAAAGTCGAAGAGTTGGAAGACGGTCTCTACAAAATTTGGGTGGAAATACGCAACAACCGAATGATCCCCACACGTTTGCAGCAGGATGTGAAAAACAACATCAGCCCGCCAGATTTGGTAACATTGACAGGACCCGATATAGAAGTGCTTAGTTCGGGCATCGTTACAGACCGCTATTTTAACCGGGTCGCGCCAATCAAAGTTCGCCCCCAGCGGATTCAATTGGAAACAATCGATGGGATGAATTCAGAATGGGTGCAATTCATTGTCTCGGGTAATGGCACGCTGACAGTGAAGGTCGATTCAACCAAAGGCGGCGTGATGGAAAAAGAAATAACATTGCCCTAAATCTGATTGGCAGCGCACGATGGGTTGAATATTATGAAGTATTGCCTTTTGAAATGGTTTTCTATTTTTTGTTTGATTGCTGGTTCTTCACTTGAGGTCTTCTCTCACGGGTATTTTCAAATCAAAGTTGTTGACGAAGAAACTGGGCGCGGCGTTCCCCTGGTAGAGCTAAAGACAGTTAATCAAATTCGTTATTATACCGACAGCAATGGAATAGTCGCTTTTTATGAACCGGGCCTGATGGGGCAGGAAGTCTTTTTTTCGCTCTCATCGCACGGCTATCAATATCCAAAAGATGGCTTTGGCAATCGAGGGGTACGGCTGCGTCCGCAGGAAAACCAAGAAGCGGTCATAAAATTGAAACGCGCCAATATTGCTGAAAGATTGTATCGCATCACCGGCGGGGGCATCTATCGGAATAGTGTGTTAACCGGTGAAAGCGTCCCTATCAAAGAACCACTTTTGAATGGCCAGGTATTGGGGCAGGATTCCGCTTTCGCTGTTCCTTTCAACGGCGCAATCTACTGGTTTTGGGGGGATACAAACAGGCCGCAGTATCCCTTGGGAAATTTCATGACTTCGGGGGCGACCGCCCCAATACCTTCTCCACCACGAGTTTCTCCTGAACAAGGGATCAATCTGAATTACTTTGTGAATGAGAAAGGTTTCAGCAAATCCATGGCTCCCATCAAACAAAGTGGGTTGATCTGGCTGGATGGACTAATGACCCTTCCTACTGCTGAGGGAAAAGAACAAATGGCCGCTCATTATAGGCATATGGAAAGTTTAGGAGAGCAATTGGAGCATGGATTGGTACTATACGATACTAAAATCGAGGAATTCAAACATTACACTCAGTTTGATTTGGAAAAATCATGGCAGTGCCCGCAGGCCCACCCCATCGAAGCCGATGAATCGAATGATGGCTACATTTATTTTCCCACACCCTTTCCAAATGTTCGGGTAAAAGCCGATTGGGAAGCGGTGCAGGATCAATCCAACTATGAAGCGTTCACCTGCTTGCAGGCAGGTGAATCCTACCAGGGCGCCAATTCGAAATTTGATCGTGACGACGGAGAACTTCATTACTTATGGAAGCCCAATACAGACCCTATCGGCCCCAAACAAGAACAGGAACTGATAGAGGCGGGACTTCTACAAAAAGAGAATGCACGGTTTTTGCCCACCGATATTGAAGGCAATGAAACTGTGATAATGCATACCGGCTCGGTTCATTGGAATGACTTCCGCGAGAAATGGATCCTCATTTGCGTGCAATTCGGCGGCAGCTCGTTTTTGGGTGAAGTCTGGTACGCAGAATCAGATAGTTTAACAGGACCATGGAAAACGGCTCAAAAAATTGTCTCCCATGACAAATATTCATTTTACAACCCGGTTCATCATCCATTTTTTGACCAACAAAACGGACAGATCATTTATTTTGAAGGAACGTATACGAAAATGTTTTCGAAAACAAAAGTGGCCACTCCGCGCTATGATTACAACCAGATCCTGTACCGGCTTGATCTCAACAAGTTGGATTTTTCAAGACTCGATAACTGATGATTCGGCAAAAAGTCTTTACATGTGTTTTGATTTACCGAGAGACGGAGTGAGATCATGAATTTCCGGTTATTTGTAGTTTTATTTCTTTTTTCGTTTTTACTTTCAGCCAATTCAATAGCCCAAGAAAATCAAGATCAATTTCTAACGGGTTATATTTCCGCTGTTTTGGAACATGTTTTGTTCGAACCTTCAGTTGAAGTACAGGTTGAGAATGGCGTGGCCACTTTGTACCATCTCCCCACTGAGCCCATGCGCCGGGCGAAAATTATCCAAACCCTGGCGCAGGTGGAAGGCGTGAAGGAGATACAATCGGCAAAAGAAGAGAAACCCTTGTCCGAAATTGAACGGTTTATGGAAGAAGAACTCGACCCCTCATTTGATGACATCTTTCCCGATGGCGATTTGTTTGAGCCATTGCTTGCCGCCCCTTGGGAATCGCGTTTTTCAGCCAGCATTCGCAGTATGGATCAAAGCGGCAGCAATATCGCTGCGGTGAGTTTGGGGGAAGTGTTTGGCCTGTATCGATGGAACAATGTATTCGCATCCGGCCACCAAATTCAATTGAATGTCGAAGCCGCCGCCTTCGGCTATTTTGATCTCGACTCGGGATCGACCGACTTACAGAACATCGATTTTCAAGCCGGGTTTCCTTTGATCTATCGGTATAACGATTTTTCAACGCGTTTGCGCATGATGCACCGCAGCTCGCACTTGGGAGACGATTATTTAGACAACAATCGCAATGTGCTCAATAACAATCAACTAAACGACCACCAGATTGATAACAATTTTTTGGATTGGATCGCCTCATACGAGTGGGAGTGGATACGCCTGTACGGCGGTGGGGAATATATTTTTGATGCCGACCCCGGCCGCGCTCCATGGAATTTAACATACGGATTGGAACTCACCCCCTGGAATCATCGTTCGGTTTATCCAATCGCCGCCGTGCATTTGCGCTTGCAGGAAGAATTCAATTGGAGCGTCGATCAACGTTATGTGTTCGGCGTGGCGTTTCAAGATTGGCCCTTTCGCAACCGAACCACCAGGCTATTGGGCGAATATTACAATGGCAAAAACCTGCAGTGGCCCTTTTTCCGCGAGGATGGTGAATACATCGGCGGCGGCGTGTATTTTGAATTTTGATTGTTAGTTCCCGCTGAAAGCGGGGCGGTCAAATAACGGGGGAAACGGTTTCGCGACAATTAGCCGCATGCCAGACTCGTTCAGAGAATCTATAAAAATGAGCGTGGCCCGGCCCTCTTTGGAGTGGTGATACATCCCCGGTTCTTTTTTGAAGAACTCGCTTGGAAGTTCTTGCCAAAAATCAACGTCGCGGCTGGATGTTTTCCATGAACCTTCCCCATCAACCAACGCCCAACGGATGCCGCTGGTTTGCCTGTCAGACAACTCATTGTGAATGGATTGAATGGCTTCTTCTGTGAAAGTTGCGCCTTCTATTTTCGGCTTGAACTGATTCACTTTGGATTTCAAATTTTGCATATAGCGCATCGTATTGTTGACGGTGGAAATAGGAACATAGGGTTCATCACCAGTAAACATCAGCGGCCAGAAAAGATATAGCGCCACCGCCACCACCAAAATCACCAACAAAAAATCCGCCCAGAGAAAGCGCCGGGTCGTCGTATTCGCCCGGTCCTGTTCTTGCTGCAAACGCTTGATTCGTGAAGTGAAATCTTCGTCAGTCATGAGAATGTAATCAAATTGAATATTCGATTTGTTTATGAAATAAGCATAACCCACTTTATATGAATGATTTCAAAATATCTATTGAACGCCGCTTCGATTTCTACCTACTTTAGTTTTTCGTAATTCCTGTATAGGCTTCAAACCGTTCGCAAGCATGCTCTTGAAACTCATCTACATCCGAAAAGAAAATATCAATACAGGTGGGGCAAATGGCATGGGTGATTTGTGGTATGTGAGATAACTCAAACAAGTTTAATGCAGTTACCGCTTTTTCGACATCTTCCCATGTTTGATCGGGCAAATAAATTTTCTTGCACCAGCTGCACATGCGCAAGTATTCTTCGCTGCGCGAATAGCTTGGATCCAAAAGGGGCTGACGCTTTCTTTTCTCTTCACGCAATAAATGGCTATGAAACTCAATGTGTTCATCGGGTAGGGGATGAATCTCTAAATGGAGATAGCGGCGGCAATCTGGAGAATCACATCGATAGGGGACCGAAACCGTTATTTGATCGTTCCGCACACGGTTGAACATCGCTTTGTAGATTTGTACGGTTTCAGCATCAGTAACATAACTCCACAATGAAGTTCCAACCACTGTGTCATACGTCAGATGGGGAGAATCATTTTCCAAAGCAAACTGGAGCCAATTTTGATCTACAAATCGAATTACATCATCCTGGTCAATACGATATATATATTGTTTGATAATTCCCATAACCTACTCTCTGTTGGATGAAATAAAAGAAAATTAACTATTTTTTATAAAGAACCGGTAAAAAGTCTTTTTTTGGAGCGCAACATAATGCTGAATTTAATTTTTGCCAAATCATCCTTTATTATTTATATCCGATTGTACATCATGCGCAAGCATACGAATTTAGCCCAGGTCAATTTTAATCCATTAGCCTCCAGTTGATAATCTTGGTTGAACCGAATGGCAGGGGAACACCGGGCCGGCCAGTGGGGACGCCAATCATTGTACCTGCATAGAAGTTTCCGGTAAGACCTACATTGGTAACGAATAGAATGCGATTCATCTCTCCCTGGCCGAAGGCGATATCAACTGGGCCCGAAAGGCCGCGGGTAAAGGTGCTTCGCTCCCCTTGCGGACTGAACCGGTGCAAAAAGCCAGCCTGGCCATCGGCCGCATACAAAAAGCCGTCCCGGTCAAATGCGATGGCTTCCAAATTGCCCCCCATTAATTCTGCGAAGAGCGAGGATGAACCATCCGGCGCAATTCGAGAAATTTCACCTACACTGTTTCCAACGAATAAGGTTCCGCCAGGAGAAAATGCGAGAGTTTGAGGATTGCGTATATCCGTCACAAACGGTTCGATGGTTCCATCCGGAAAAATTTTGAGAACGTTGTCTTTCCCCAATTGGGCAACATGCAATATACCCTCTGCATCAAAAGCCAGATCGATTGGAAAATCAAATTCTTCCCCCTGAGCGAAAATTTCTACACTCCCATCAGGAAGAATTCTCTTGATTTGATTGGTGCGGGCGTTGGAAAAATGAAGAATGTCCTCATGGCCGAAAGCGACCGAATTGGGGCCTAAGGTTCCACCACCGGTTTCTTCACCTGTGTGAATGGCTTCGGTCGCGCCATCAATGTTGAGTTTTACGATACCACCCAGTTCAGAGTCTGTTGCAAACACATTGTTTTCCCGGTCTACCGCTATGGATATGATCTGGCCCGAAAGCCCGGTAAATACGGCCGGGGGTGGAACCACTACAGGTGTTGATTGATTTTTCGATTCAGCGGTATCGATGAGTTGCAAGAAGAAGATTTCATTTTCAGACGCGGTGATATTGACTTCAGTTGGGGTGGTTTGACTCACTGCAGCCTGAACGATTTCAGATGCTTTGTCTAAGCGAATGGCCGCCGTGAGGGGGAAAGTATCATCGAATACGGCATTGGTGGGAATATGGATTGTGGAGGTGCCTGCTTCATGCTCCACATCAATCAAATGTTCGGCCACTCGTGGGCCGCCTCGGTCAAAGGTTGCTCCTTCAGCGAATTGAATGGCGTAAACACCGGTTTTCGTTACGTCGTTTTCAGCAGAATCAGAAGCCATCACTTGCACTCGATACTCACCAGCAGGCAGAATGAATTTGCTGAGAATTGAGAACAATCCGTCTGTGGAGTCATCGTTTTCCAATACAACTTGTCCGTTTGAGTTAAGTACACGAATTTGCGGATCGAGGTTGTGCCAGCGTGGAGTGGCCAGAAGAGAATAAGGCTGTCCGGCTTCGGCTGTGAAAACATATTCATCCACATCACCTATTGGGCCGATGGTTCCGGCCAGAATTGAACCGTGAGTCAGTTCTGTGCCATCATCTTCATCCGGCTGCAGGGTAACATCGAGTCCGTAGCTGCCGGTATTGTTGATGTTGTTTTCCATCACAAAGAGAAAATAATTTTGATCTTCCAATGGAGTGAATCCAGGGATCGTGGTAAAAGGCGTATCAGAAGTGGCGGCATTGTTGGCCAATAGGTTTTGATCGGCGTCTGTCAAAGCAATAAGAGGGACAAACCCATCCACTCCAGCGGCTTCGAAATTGTGCACTTGATTGGGATCCATCTGAATTTCGAAAACCTCAAAGCCCCCCGGTTCGAGAATATCGCCAATGGTAGAAACCGGGGCGGTAAAAAGGGGGACCCGTTTGGCCACAAT
>CAZEZQ010000025.1:12405-16149 GCA_964516245.1 uncultured bacterium
GCCCGGTCGAACGTTCAAAATTAACACCTTGCACCACAGCAATATAGGTGCCGCTGGATGGCGGCGTGAACAAAAGCGCCGACGTATGGCCGGAGAAGTCATTGTTGATACCAAGCAGTATGCCTTGAGTGTTAAACACACCGACGACTGGATCCAAGATATTGTTTGGCGTTGTTACCTGAAATAATACCGGCACACCCCCTTGCAAGGATATAAGAAATTGATCCACATTTTGGGCAGGCCCGATTGTCCCGTTTTTCGATTCAGCAATTTGCAGGGTGCGGGCTTGCGGCTCGGGTTCACGTATACTGGCCCTCACTGTGAAATCAACTGGTTCTGTGAGATTCACCGCTTCGACATGCAGCCGAAAGCGAATCGAAGCGGGCATTTGAACAAATAGATATCCTCCGGTGAAGCCTGGGAATAAGCTGCTGTCGCTGACAAACAAATCATTGCCCAATAAATCTTGTATCGAGAAGATAAGATCAAAATCGCGTTCGTCGATATCCAAATTCAAAATGGCTTCGACCAGCGCATTGGGCTCTGAGTCGATAGTATAGTTCACAATCGGCTGCTCGGGAGTTAATGTTCCCTCAACAACATCATTCAACTCGATTGAGATTGGCTGTTGAGCCTGCGCACAAGGGAGTAGTAGAGCGAAGAAAAATGCGAAAACAATAATTTTATTCATATCGATTAACCCCATCCATAAACGATATACTACTTTAAAGGGTTTTTTTCAAAATGGATATGCATATTGTTGTAAAGAATTGTATTTTGTTTTATCGCTTGGGAAATGAACAAGTCAAGAATACAAACGGGTATTAAATCGTGTGTGTTGTATAAAAACGCTTATGATTTGGCTTCTTGTAGCAATGCCCAAATGCTATTGGAATTAATTGGCGGCAGTTGGCTGATCCGTATCGCGCTGAGCATAATCCCAAGCGAGCGCACATCGCCATTGTGATAGAGTGTATCGGGTGACCAGGGATTCTCGATATGAAATTGAATGATGCCGCTCTCATCCAATTGAATCGTCCCTTCTCGAAGACTCCAATGATTGGTGGATACCGTGAAATCGAAAGAAGATCCATTCGCTCCCTTAACGATAATGCGCAGTGGTTCACCGGTATGCTCGGGCCGCGCGCTGAATAATAAACACATTTTGCATCGGCCTTGAACATCTGGAATTTTCAGGCGGGCATCGGCTGAAGAAGCGCGAAAAAGAATGCCTTCCGGCGACTTTTCAAGGCCATACCAACCTTTATGAAAAATAGGCAAATCGTTGATGCCCGCGTTGATGAGGCGCATGGTTTTCTTCTCACTCACACAATCAACTTGCGGACTTGTTTGAAGGTCTCTGTACCGGCTTCGACCATCAGTTCGAAGAGAACCGATTCGGTGTTGGTGAGAATCGCACCCGCCTGCTGCATCCGGGCGAAAGCGTTGTCGCGGTTTTCGTCTTTGCGCGAACAGGTGGCGCCGATGGGCACATGAACCTGGTAACCGTTGGCGAGTAGGTCAAGCACGGTTTGCAATACGCAGACATGAGTTTCGACACCCATCAAAATCACTTGCTTGCGTCCAGTGGCTTGCAGCGTCTCAGCAAATGAATCGATGCCGCAGCAGCTAAACGTCATTTTTTCGCTGGCTTTGTCAAAATCGAGCAGCGATTTGACTTCGCTTACGGTTGGGCCCAAACCTTTGGGGTATTGCTCGGTGGCCAAAACCGGCACATTGAGCATTTCCATTCCTTGCAAAATTCGCACAATTTCGCTGGTGACGCTGTCTTTGTGCTGCATTACCTCGACCATGCGTTCTTGATAGTCGACCACAACAGCTACGGTGTTTTCACCGGTGAGTATGGTTTCATGACGTTTGAGTGTCACTCTGGATCCTCCGTGTTGTTTGGAATGCCGATCGCCACATCCCACATTTGATGCAGGCCGGATGGATGCAAATTGAAGTTTTGCACCCGGTTGGTGACTACCGCCAGATCTTCGAAATGGTTGAGGAAGATCCACGGGGCTTCTTCGAGGGCGATCTGCTGCGCCTTTTTGTAATAACGCAGGCGCGCTTCTTCATCGTAGGTCTCTTGCGCCTTTTGCACTAGCTGATTGAACAAGGGGTGGGCAAATTGAGAACGATTGCCGGGATACGCGAGAAGCGCGTATGCATAATTATCCGGGTCGCCGTTGTCAGTGATCCACCCAATTAACGAGACCGAATAGTTATGGTTGAGTGTGCGCTGAAGCAGGGTTCCCCACTCCACCTGCACCGGTTGGGCGTAGATTCCCACTTTGCTGAGATCGCTTTGGATCACCTCGGCCAGCCGCGCGCCCATAGGGTTGTAGGGCCGGGGGACACTGTAACTAAGCAATTCGAAGCTGAAGCCTTCTTCATAGCCCGCTTCTTTCAGCAGTTCTTTGGCTTTTTCGGGATTGTATTCGTAGGCATCGCTGTCGGGGTCGTAACCCATGATGCCGGGGGGGAAGATGCCGCGGCAGGGCACCGCCAGCCCTTCGAACAGATATTCGCATATCGCCTTTTTGTTGACCGCGTAATTGAGCGCCTGGCGTACGCGTTTATCGGTAAAGGGTTCGCGTTTGGTGTTAATGGCGGCATAACCCAGGTTGACGCCGGTGTGTCGAACCAGCTGCAGATGGCCGTGTTTGTCGACTTCGCTAACCATCTGCGGCTCGATGCCATCCATCAGGTGGGCTTCGCCGCGCGCCAGACTGATTAAGCGCACGTCGGGATCGCGAATGGTTTTGTAGACCAGGCGTTTGGTTTCAGCAGGCTCGCCCCAATAGCCGGGATAGCGTTCCAATGTAACCTCGACATCGCGCTGCCATTTAGAAAACTGAAACGGCCCGGTGCCTACTGGATTGGCGCCGATATCTTCCCCATGCTTCTTTAAGGCCTCTGGACTGATGATGTAAGTGCAGAACATGGCGAGATTTTTCAATAGCGGTGCGTAGGGTTTGAACAGTTCGATTTGAACGGTGTGTTCATCCGCCGCGCGTACATCTTTGACAATGCCGGCGAAGACAAATTCAGCATAGGGCATGCGCCCAGCCATGTGATAAGGATGATCAGAGTCCATCTGGCGTTGAAAAGACATTACCACGGCTTCGGAAGTAAAAGGAGTGCCGTCGTGAAAGGTGACACCTTCACGTAACTGAAAGGTCCACGTTTTCTTATCTCTCGAAGTTTCCCACGATGTGGCCAGGCAGGGTTCGATGTCGAGCGAGCCGGGTTTGAAACGCACCAGGCCTTCGTAAATTTGAGTGGCGACATTGGCCGAAAGACCGTCTTCCATCGAACCGGGGTCGAGGGTGACGGCATCGCCGCCGCGGGCGTAAATCAAAGTGTCAGTAGCAATACCCGAACCGGGCTGGCCCGCGCATTGAGTCAACAAGGCGAGCGCCGCCAGCAGCAAGAGAAAGGCAAATGGTTTTACAATCGAGAATTGTTGTATTCGAGTCATACCGGTATCCATTGAAAATTTGGGATTAAGGAATCAAAAGAATTGTAACGCTGAAACCGGTTTCAACCCAGTGTGGAGGAGTCTTGAACCACGAATGACACGGAAGAGAAGGATTGCACGGATAACAGAATACGGGGATTGGAATTCGGGTTAAGACTACAACCGGTGGGCTACGCTTCGCTTTGAGCCCACCCTACGTGGGAATACTATTACGTGGGGATACCCAGAATTAATGGAATTGAATCCAGCAATTC
>CAZEZQ010000026.1:0-14601 GCA_964516245.1 uncultured bacterium
CGCACTTATGAGCGAGTTTTTGCCTGTTGATACCAAAATAGCCGGCTGTTGACACGCGATGCTATCCCTCAAGTATGCTTTAACCGGATGAACCAAAAAACCGATATTCGTCGTGCATTTGGATGGTTTTCTACGGCAAGCGGCATTAGCCAAAGAGCCTTTTTATTACAGGCGATGGGAACGATATGATCCCGGATGGCAGGTTTCAGGGCCGGGTCCCGAAAACGGAGGTAGCGGGCCGGACTGTGTGCCGATCTCGGCAGGAACGAGAAGTTCGGTAAGCTGAAGGAGAAAATCATTCATCTGGTTGATGTTCAGGAATTTCAGCCTGGGATAGAGCTTGGACAACGCCTCGTCATCGCTCTCGCTCCGGAGGGCTGAAATGAGAGCCAACACCACGTGTCGGTCGAACTCCGTGTCAATGCCCTTATAGAGAATTCCCAGGGCATCTTCCACCGTCATGGCATCTCGGTAGGGCCGTGAAGAGGTCAGGGCATCAAAAACGTCGGCTACCGCAATCACCTTGGCGAAGGGAGAAATTTTGTTACCCGTCAGCCCGTTGGGATAGCCCCGGCCGTCAAGCCGTTCATGATGCTGCACAGCGGCATCGACGATAATGGGGGACAGCTCAATGGGTTCTAAGATTTTGTTGGTAAGTACCGGATGCTTCTTGATTTCCGCAAACTCTTCTTCGGTCAGCTTCCCGGGTTTTCCCAAAATTTTCTCAGGGACCCCGATTTTACCCAAATCGTGCATGTACGCCGCAATTTCCAAGTCGGTGAGTTGCTCCGGACCAATATCCATCTTTCTGCCGATAGCTACGGCATATTTGGCGACCCTGAAGGAATGGCCGTGGGTATATTCGTCCTTGGCGTCAATGGCGGCGGCCAAGGCCTTTACCGTGTTGAGATAGAGTTCATGAAGGCTGTCATAAAGCCGCAGGCTCTCCATGGTGGGAGAGATAATATTGTCGATGATCGTTACAAACTTTTTCTCATAGGCCGTAAAAAAACGCTTCTCTTTGGTTTTGAAAAAAGCCATGTAGCCGGTTTGCCCATCCTTTTCTTTGATGGGCGCCAGCAAGGTCGACGTGCCGTCTGCCAGCGAAAAAACAACGGTTCTATCTTTGGCCGCCGCCCGGAAAGAGGGACATGCCGTGATCTGCGAGGCCTTTTGAGTTGAAACGTTGAGCGACACGTTGAGTTTGTTGGCCCACTTTCCCCATGTCCGCACAAAGGCGTAATCCGCGGCTACGGCTCGCGCAACCTCTTCCAAGATGACCTTGCTATAACTCCTGAGGTCATGAAGGCCGATGACTTTGTTCGCCAAGTTCAGAAGAAAATGCAGTTGCTCGGACAACTGCAACATCTCATCAGTTGTTTCCTGAAGCACGAGTTCCCGTTGCAGCAGATCGTTGATGCCTTTAAGGCACATGTGTATGTGGGGTTTTGCCTTTATCAAGGCGGATTCGGACAGGCTCGAACATTGAAGGCCGCCGATGTCTTCAGGAAAATCAAAGGGATAATATATGGTTTCCGCTGCTGTTTCCGTATTGTTATTACCGCTGTGAACGCGTTGACCATTACTGTCCAAAACCACGGCGCGGATTCCGTGTTCGTCCTGCAAGTAAGCAATGACCTTTTCAACAAACCCCGTATCCGTCATATATGTTGTGATGGCGTTCAAGATTGCAATGCCTTACTGATCGCTGAATATGTCCCGGAGGGTGGACTGTAATGACTCTTTACAGATGGGCTTGTTCAGAATTCCACGGCAGCCCGCTTCCTTGGCCCGCTTCATATCGTCTTCCCCGCCCAGGGAGGTGAAAATCATGACCGGGATGTGAGCGGTTGTCGGATCGGATGCAATCAGTCCGGTAGCCTCGATGCCGTCCATGGTCGGCATTTCAACGTCCATGATTACCAAATCCGGAAGTCGGTGTTTGGCTACGTCATAGCCCTCTTGACCATCTTGTGCCAACAACACACGAAATCCGGCTGCTTTGACGATCTGGCCGACCACATGACGAATCATAGCCGAATCATCGACAATTAAAACCGTCTTTTCCATGGATTACCATCCGTTTATCGAGATATTCATGCCTGTCCCCGCATTAGCCGAAGTGTTGTCGCAAGGCGGACCGACAAGGACGACGGCCTTCTGTTGCGCCAAAAAGTCTGCAATAAGCGGACCACGCACAATATTGAAAAAGACTTGGTTGAAAGATCTATGCCTATTGCGAAAGAACCTGCAGATCTAATAAAAGCCTGCCCCCATTTTTTTGTGGTGGATCGCAGATCCGCGGCGATTGGGTTGAAACGTCGGGAAGATCCCCCGCCCGCAACAAACGCGACGGCATTGAATGCAACAAGCGCTTACACAACGGTATGGATTCTAGGCTGCTTTGTGAAGAAATCCTTGAGGAATATTTTCAGTGCACCATTTGCCTGCGATACATAAGGCCGACATGGCGCTGACGGATTCGATGAGTTCCGGCAGGGAAATTCTCTCGTTAAATCCCCCGAGGTGCGGCCCTGTATGGATAACAATGTCCTGTTGGCCTTTGTGAAGGCTTTTGATGGCTTCCTCCGGATAGCCCCTGCTTAAGAGGAATTCCCGGAACGCGTTCGCTGACATGCTCTCCTGGTCTGCCACTCTGAGGACTTCTTCCATATGACGATCTATGCCCATCTCTTCGATCATGCGGGTTGCCAGGTCATGCATTCGAAAAGGCGGCTTGCCCATAAAGTCTTTCCCGCAAAATGCGTTGTAATAATTAAAAAAAATGCCATGAATTACCTGTTCGAAAAGGGGCTTGTCAAAAAGGTCCCGGGCATCCACAGGATTTCCTTTTTCATCATTCCCCAGCCGGCCGATATCCTTGTTGCGAAAGTAGCTTCCAGCGGTCAACAAGAGACCCAACAATTCGGTTCCAATATGATAACAAAGTTGCCGGCTGGTACCGAACAAGGAAACGAGGTGCTCAAAATCCCTGACACCGGTCACGCCAAAATTCGGATAACGACAGGAGTGAAGCCACCTATCAAGTCTGCCTCCTCGCTGCCATTCATAGAATCCCTGGTCCGGCCTTCTGCTTCTTTGAACCCGGTTGTGAAATAGTGGAATGGGGGCGGAGTGCACAATGCCTTGAGCGGCCAATTTCCCGAAAAGCCAAGCATTTCTTGACATTACTTCCAGGAATTGGTCAGGTGACAGCCGTCTTTCGGGTCGGTGATCATTCGGATAGGAAAAATAGTCTGCCGGGGCAAGAAATGCAATGGCGTGGCAATTCCCGACAGGATCCACAATCTGCTTTACGCCAGCCGGCAGATTGGTCAACCTGAATACGTAACTGTCACGGACCTGGACGGGCGTAGGAATAGTAAATCGAACGGGAAAACAAAAGTTTGCTTGATGCAGGTATTTCATCCAGATTGCTTCCTCGTAAATACCTTGCACGGCCTGTTTAGACTGGGCCGACTTGACCACCAACACCAGGCCCGGAGTGCCGGTCTCGGTTACCAGGCTCCTGCCCAGAACAGTTGGTGAAGCACAGGGCCGCGAACCGGTTTTCTCAACGAGTTCGTCCCAGCCTACAACCGAAACCTGTTGAAGGGGTTTTTGGCTCAAGCACGGGCCCTTGACATCTACCGGAAGGGATCCCAACGCTTCCGTAGACGCCCTGTGCGGATGCCCCCGTGTTTCTCCCAAGAAATTCTCAACAGTGGCTAACGCCCGGGAAGCCAGAAGTGCGTTCTCGCTGTCCACAACCATAGTGACAAGAGCTTGGGCTGCTTGCCTATAGAGAAACAGTGCCTGCGTTTCCGAAGAGAAACCGGTGTTTTTCAGCACCCCTTCCAATACGGCTATTGTCTCAGCACAGCCTATTGACGGCCGCATCCTGATAAGGCCGTGAAGATCGCACACAGCCAAGTAGGTGGCTGCAAAATTCCATGCCTCACGGCCGAGCCTCCGCTCGACAAGAATCCTTTGTCTGATCAGCTCCCCATCACCCATTGCCTCCTCCAACACAGCCCGGAAAAAGCCGTATCCGGCTTTCTCCCCAAAGCCCTTGTTTTTGTAATGTTCTGAGTCCGGCTTGTTATCATTCCTGCTTCACCATGTCCAGCAATCGCCCGGTTCCCAGATTCACCGGCGGCCATCAAAAGAAAACGCCGCGATACGGCCTTGCGTCCACCGCATTTGCGGCAAATTCAAAAGACGGCGGACTCGGCGCCGGCTTGCGCATCGAAACCTGAACCCCTGTTTGACCTCGAACGAAGCCCGCTCGGTTCGGTGACGACTTGTCAAAGTTTTGACATCGATTCCACGCCGTAACAGGCGTCTTAGGACACCGGTTTCATCATGGTCATTTTTTTGTTAAACCCGGCATATTCAGCCGGTTGCCGCGATTTTTGTGTTCCGCAAGGGCTTGGCATTAATTTTGCTGACCGTATGGAGTGCGCATAAGAATATCACAAACCGAAACGTTTCAATGACCACCAAATTGAAAATAAAAAGGATTGATATTGTTTTGTGAATACCACCGCAGATCAAAAAGGCAACATCAGGACCAAAGATCCATACTACAGCGCGGAATTTTCCATCGATGGCCTTGACGCCGCCTATCAGTTCAGGCTCCGGAACACCGATTCGATCCCTATGTGTGTGTTGGTAAGACAGGACTCAAACATCGTACCTTGGCTCAAGGTCGGTGAGGTATTCGACGTCAAATACTACTCGGTGAATGCAAACCATTCGCCGGCGTTTCTGAGCACTGAAATCCGGGACATCACCAGGGACGATCAAGGACGTTTCAAGGGCCACTATTTGGTTGGCCTGGAAATCCTGGAAGAACAATAATGCCGTTGGCCATGGATTGCTGCACGCGACATCCGGGCTGCGCAAGAACAAACAGGTAAACCAATGTCCCGCGCCAAAAACCCAATCTGGAAGCAAGGAGGAAAGTGGCCGCAATGCCTAGGTTTTGGAATGTCTTTTTTGTGCTGGCAGCCCTAGGTTTTTCTTTGATCGCCCAGACAAGTTGGGCCTCCAGGGCTTTTGTGACCGATAACTTCAGGATCAGCCTTCGCAGGGGACCCAGTATCGAGAACAAGATTCTCAGGTTTGTTCCCTCCGGTTTGCCCGTAGAAATCTTGGAAACGCAAGATGGTTGGAGTCGTGTGAAGATCATGGAAGGCGAAGACGCCATTCTCGAAGGGTGGGTTCTGAGCCGCTATCTTGTCAATAGGTTGCCCTGGGAAAATCAAGCGAAAAACCTTCAAGAGCAAAACGCCGAACTGAAAGAAAAACTGGCCACGTTGGATCAGAGATGGGAAAACAAGATCCGCAGAGAACAAAGCCTCAGCCAAGAGCTGAAGAAAGAGTTCGAATTGGCCCGTGAAAAGGCCCAAACGCTTGCCGAGGAAAACGATACATTGAAATCCGCCAAGAGGCAGAAGTGGTTTACAACCGGAGGGTTGGTCCTTTTTTCCGGGTTAGTCGTGGGGCTGCTTGTCGGCAAACAGCCGAGAAGACGCCGGTTGTCGTTTTAAGGCCAACAAATCCTGAAAAAAACCGCATTCCTGATGCCGTAGTTTTCAAAACAATGATTGAAAATCACGAAGGTCCGTTAACGAGCTTGGGTTTAACTCACAATCTTTTTAATTTTGTCTGCCGTGTTTTTCAGTTGTCTGGCCTGCCTGATTCCCGGAACCTTGGCAAGGACTCTGTCCGTGACATTTTTGGTCATTTTTTTTTGAAAGGCATCGACCATGTCGTCTTCCGGAGGCTGATCTTGCGAAGCCGCAGGCGTAGACTCAGCGCCCTCGTCGGAACGGCGTTGTTTCGGCGATGAAGTTGAGGACGCTCTATCGTGAGAAGCCCCTTGTTTTGATGCCGATACGGAATGATCGCCGCCTTCAATGGCCTGCGTTTTTTTGGGTTTTTCCTCCCTGCTTGCGTCTTTTTTAATGTTGCGAAGTTCCTTGACCGTCTTGCCCAACCCCTCCCCAATGCCGGGAAGGCGTTTGGCGCCAAAAATAAGCAGAATGATTATTGCGATGATCAGTATTTCCGGAACACCAAGTCCAAACATGGGAATTCCTCCTAAGGTAATATCATCCGCCTCCCGGCGGTCTATTATAAGATATTTTTATAAAGACGATTTTTAGATAAGACAGTATAACTCACAATTAGGATTTGCGTCAATGTCATCCAACTTCGAGCCCCTTTCGATCCACCTTTGAATCCAACATGCATGCGCCGTCGCGTTTCGACAAGACAGCTGTCCAGGCCGGGCGCAGTGCCTTAATCCCGGCTTTCGTCCCCAGCGCCCAGAGACATCCCCCGCCACCGGCGCCGGTGAACCGGGCGGCGCAATCGTGGGCCCGGGCTTTTTCCACAAGCGCGTTCCCCATGTCGTCAAATACTTCCGGAGTCATCTGACGCCTGATCTCCACCTCGTTGTTCATGGCCTGTACGGCGGACGTCCAGTCCTTTATGTTCAATGCCTTGACGAATGCCCTGGTATAACCCACGATCTCCATCCATCGACGCCTGTCTTTTCCGCCTATAAACCCCCGGAGCCACTTGCCGTTAAGGTCGCGGGATTCGTGGGGCACGCCGCAATAGGCGACAAGCAGACGTTCTTCCAGGGTGCCGTAGTCTTTCTTTGGAAGGACATCACGCCCCCTAAACGGGGGCTCTGCAGGTCCAGACGGCCAATACCAGGCGTGGATGCCTCCGTAGGCCGCCGCCAGCTGATCCTGGATGCCACAGGGCAGCCCTGCCACCGACTCCTCAATAGCATGGGCCAAAAGAACCGCCTTTTCTTGATTCACCCGGCCATGAAGGGCCATCGACAGGGCGCCGATCAGAGCCACGGCCGCCGTGGAAGAACCTCCCAGGGCGCTTTTGGGCGGCGATTCAGACACGATATCGATGTGCACGCCGCCGACCCGAAAATAAGCAGCCACAGCAAACATCAGGCCCAATGGGGAATCAAAAGGCGCATCGTCCACCGCGTACTCGTCACTGTCAAAACCTCTTGATGAAATCTTCACCCTTCCGGACCGATAGGGAAGAAGCGTGACTCTGGTTTTCAGGTTCAAGGCAATATTAAAGGTACAAGGGGAAAGATGGCGCAAAGGGTAATAAAGGGTTTTGATGTCCAGGGTCCCACCGCAGTCAATTCTACAGGCCGCAGAAGCGCTCAGGGGTTGGGATTCGAGTTGTTTTTTTAGGTCTTTCAACGCTATCCTTTGCTATTTCAACAAAAACCGATCGGTGGAAATACGCCAAGGACCTGAACCTGCCGCTCACCATTTCGGATTGAAACACCAGGCCGTGTTCAACCTGCCGACATTGAACATAGTGACGTGGGGTCCTTGGAACAGGACAAAAGGAAGTCCTTGACATCCTCTGTCTTCTGCATGTACAATGCCACAGATTCGTTGTAAAGACTGAAAAACTGCACCAGAAGGTGCATAAGGTTTTTTTCATCTAATTTTATTTTTATCGGCAAAATAAACACGGGCCAGGAAGGCTTGCAGACAGGAAGTCTGTCATTCCATCCTGGCCTTTTTTTATAGATTGTTAGGTTATATGTATATCGTCATGAAAAGCGTTTGTTCAATTTTTTTGATATGTTGTCTTGTACTTTCTCCAGGGTCGGCCTCAGCCGGAAAAAAAACCATAGAACGGGACACAAACGACGACGGCCAAATCGATCAAATTGCCCATTTCGATCAAAAGGGCAAGTTGGTGAAGCTCGAAATAGACAGCAATGGGGACGGCTTCATGGACCGGTTTCAGCACTATTCCAATGAACTAATTTCAAAAATTGAAAGCGATAGAAACCACGACCAGAAAATTGACGCGTGGGATTTTTTTGAAAACGGCAAAAGGATTCGACATGAACGCGCAGATGAAGACGCAGGCCGGCTGGAGCTGGTCATCCTGTTTGACCCCGAAGAGCGGCCCCTGGAGATGCAACGGGACACCACCTTGGACGGCCGCTTTGACGCTCTGTATTATTTTGAAGAAGGAAAGCTGGTCCGGTCCACCAAGGATGCCAACGGAGACGGCAAGGTGAACGTCTGGCAAACCTATAAAGACGATAAACCCGTCGAACGGCGCACGGACGATGACGGCGACGGCAATATCGACAGCATTACCCTGTACGACGATGAAGGCCTTCCGAAAAAGAGCCTCCACGATTTGGACGGCGATGGTTTCATGGAAGTCGTGCGTTTGTATCGGGCGGGCGATCTGGTCGAGCAGAGAAAAGACGAAGACAAGGACGGAAAGTTCGAGATCATCACCCTGTTTGAAGACGGCAGGCCGGTCAAGCAGAAAAGGGACTCCAACGGAGACGGCCGCTTTGACATCGTGACCTATTTCAAGAAAGGACTGCCGTCGCACCAGGAAAAAGACACGAATTTTGACGGAAAGGACGACGTGTTTATCCGTTTTGACGCCAAGGGATATCCCGAAAAGATGGAGGAAGACACCAGGCATACGGGCCGCATCGACCGGATCCGGACCTACCGGGACGGGGAACCGACAACGGTCGTTTATGATTCCGACGGCGATGGTTTCATGGAAACCGTCACCTTGTTCCAAAAAGGAAAAATGTTTCAACAAACGCAGGACCGCAACAAGGATGGAAAACCGGATGTGACGATCTTTTTTAATGCCAAGGAAGAAAAGGAGCGGGTGGAAAGCGACACGAATCTGGATGGAAAAATCGATGCCTGGGAGTTTTTTATCAATCAAGAACTCGTCCGGGCGGAACGAGACGAAAACGGCGACGGCACGGTGGATCTCAAGGTTTACTACGAAAAAGGCGTCAAGCGCCGGCTCATCCGGGATCAGGACGGAGACGGGCATTTTGAAATCGCCCAGTGGTTCAACAGGCCCCCGTGGGACATGGTCATGGAACTGGATGCGGACGGGAACGGAAGCCCCGAAGGGCGTTACTACCACCAGGACGGGGTGTTGAGGCTCAAAGAAATCGATGGAAACGGCGATGGGAAGGCGGATTTAAGAGAGCATTACAACGCTCAGGGAAAATTGGAAAAAAGTGAAGAAGACGACCAGAGTGCAGGCCGTTTCACCATCGTCTGGTTTTACAATGACGATGAAGAGGCCGTCCGGGCGGAAAAAGACAACAACGGCGACGGGAAGGTGGACACTTGGTATTACTACGAAAAGGGCGGCCTTGTGGCTGTAGAGGAAGACACCAACGGAGACGGAAAACCCGATCTGTGGGAGGAATATGATAAAGCGGAGGCCCTGATCAAAAGGTCAAAGGACCTGAATTATGACGGGACTCCGGACGTTGAAGATGTGGCGCAGACGGAACAGTGAGCCGGTTGGCCGGTAAGCTGGTAAGCAGGTGGGAAAGCGGGAAAGTGAGAAGGGGTGAGTAAAAAGATACAGCATCACTGGGATTTGGATGTATACAAGATGCCTGTGGTATCAGCGATGGAAATATACGAGTTGTCAAAGGGTTTCCCAAAGGAAGAGTTGTTTTCGTTAACCGATCAAATACGTCGGTCATCTCGTGCTGTTTCTTCTGCAATCGCTGAGGCTTGGAGAAGAAGGAAATACGAAAGGGCCTTTGTGAATAAACTGAATGAATCAGAGAGTGAAGCGGCGGAGACCCAGGTTTGGCTGGAGTATGCCGTGAGGTGTAATTATATGAATCGAAAGGTAGGAAAAGACCTCCACAAAGCTTATGATCACATTATCGGAAAACTGGTTGTCATGGGAAACGAGCCAAAACCTTGGCTGATGAAAAAACAGAAAAACGAAGAAATATAAACACCGCGGGCGATGATTGGAAAACGCTGTTTTTATCTCACGCTTTCTCACTTTCGCACCTGCTTACTTTCTCAGAGTCCGGAGGGTAACTATGTTCGATTTTCTTGCAAAGGGCGGGGTCCTTGTGGGACCCATTTTATTGTGTTCGGTGTTGGCGCTGGCCATCTTTTTAGAGCGACTTATCCGTTTCAGCCGCGTCAAGATACGGGGCTACGGGTTGGTGGAAAAGGTGGGGCGATACTTGAAAGACGGCGAAGACCAGAAGGCGTATGACCTGGCCAGCGCCGACGACAAACCCATGGGACGTGTTTTGACACATGCTATGGAGGTAAAAGACCAGGACCGGGAAACCCTGGAAACCGTCATTGTGCACGCCACGGAAGAGGAAACGCGGGCGCTTTCCCGCTATCTCCAGGCCTTGGCTACCATCGGCAATATCGCCCCGCTGCTGGGCCTGCTCGGTACGGTTCTGGGTATGATCAAGGCATTCATGGTGATTCAGGAAATGGGCGGCAAAGTCAATGCCGCCGTGTTGGCGGGCGGTATCTGGGAAGCCATGTTGACGACCGCCCTTGGGCTGGCGGTGGCTCTTCCCGTCATGGTGGCTCACAGTTATCTGGTTGCCCGTGTAGACACATATGAAGCCCAGCTCCAAGACGGCGCCGTGGTGTTCGTCAAGGCTATCGGCTACCGGATCCACGGACACAACGGGCTTCACACCCATGAGCACTCTCACAGCCATGCGCATTAGAAAACAGCTTAGGGCAAAGAGCATAAGGCAAAGGGCAAAACAGAAGGAGATAGTGCGGGTAAAGTTGAGGCTATGTTGTGTTGAAATGCTCATTGAAAAATCCGAAACACGAATATTAATATTCCTGCTAAGAGCTTACGGGGGATTTCTTTTAGGGAGGTTGTAGATGTTCACAAACAGAAACCGTAGGAAACGATATCAAATCCAGGCGCCGCTGACATCGCTCATCGATATTGTCTTCATGCTGCTCATATATTTTTTGCTCACCACCAACTTCATGGTGGACGAAGGGATCAAGATCAAGCTTCCCCAGGCCAAGGCCGCGGCCCCGCAGACCGAAGAAGTCATTACCGTCTATGTGGACGAACATGGACGGGCCTTTCTCGGAACGGACGAGGTGCCGCTGGACGGGTTGTTCAGCCGGCTTCAGGAAAGGATCGGATCCAGGCAGGACGAGCTCGTGGTGGTTCGCGCGGACCGGAGCGTCATCTTGAACAAGGCGGTCAAGGTCATGGACATCGCCAAGGCCGCCGGGGCGGGCAGGCTGTGCCTGGCCACGGAAAAGGACTTCTAGACACGGACTCCACAGATTACGCAGATTTCTGAGAATCGGTGCAATCCGCATAAAGAAAACGGGGGGAGGGATCCAATCAAACATTCGCATCTTACCGAAAAGATAATCAGGGCAGCCTTTTCAGTTCACAACGTGCTGGGTTTTGGATTTCTGGAGAAGGTTTATCAGAATGCTCTCATCCTTGAACTCAATAAAATCGGATTGCAAGTCGAAAACGAAAAGGCCATTAGGGTGTAGTATGAGGGTCAAATCGTAGGTGATTATTCAGCAGACATCATTGTGGAAGCCAAGGTGATTCTTGAATTGAAAGCGGTCAAAGATCTGGCTGAAATCCACGAAGTGCAATTGGTGAACTATCTCAAAGCAACCGGAATAGAGGTGGGTTTGCTCATTAACTTCGGTCCTTCCGTCCAGGTCAAACGAAAAATATTTGACAATGTCAGGTAACCCTAAATCCGTGGAATTTGCGAAATCTGTGTCTAATAGACCTAACTGGCTGTTGCGCGGTCTGATCGGCGTTTCTCTGGTGATTCATGCCTTCATTTTCATGCATGTCACGGGCCTGTACAACTCCAGTGTCTTGACCTACATAGAGCTGACCATGCAAGATATGTCCAAGCCGTCCGTACGAGATATTCCCAGGCCCCGCTTCAGGCCCAAGACCCCTGAGGTGCAAGACGTAAAAAAGCTCAATGTCATCCAGCGGCAGGTGCCCCGGCTAAGACCGATCAAGATGGAACCTCCTGAAAAGAACCTTCCGGACGGCCTGGTAGAAGGCATTGCCATGCCGGACATACCGGACACCCCGGGCCTTGCGATGGCGGACTGGGCGCCCGGCGCTCTGGTGGACGACGCGGGAGGCGATTTTGCAACCGCCCAGAACTATCTTGAGATGGTGAGGCTCAAGATAGAACGGCACAAGAAATATCCCGACCTGGCCAGGGTGAGGAATATCGAAGGCCGGGTGACGATCCGCTTTGTGATCACGCCGGACGGCGCTGTTCGACAGGTGGAAATTACAAGGCATTCGAGAAACAAGGATCTCGATGCCGCCGCTTTAAGAGCCGTGCAGGCCGCCGCGCCCTTTTCCAAGCCCCCGCGACGCTTTTTTGAGGGGGAGATCCCCTTGGAGCTGACTATCGTCTTCGAGCTGACGTAGTCAAGATGGTTACGCCGGTTAACCCGTTGGCCGGTTGGTTCAGCACGGGTTTTTTCAGCAGGGCTGCGCCCTGCGAGAAGTATTGTTGAGGTTTTGGAGCAACCATCAGAGATATGAAGCGGTGGATTGATAGCGTTTGATATCAGCAAACGCCCAAACCGGCAACCACACTTAACGGTCAAAAGGGACAACCGGCCTAACCGGTTGACCGGCCAACCGACATGATAGCCAACAGAATGCCAACAATAGGAATTTGTTTTCTCATTACCAACTGCATTATTGGAAAAAGTTTGGTCATGTATTCGTCTTCAAAAAAATTAACTTACTAAAAATACGGCAAATGCCGAACTACGCCTTGATGGCATAGGTTTTGCTTAGTATATCTGAAAATTAAACGGACCACTGAAGGGTCCTGAACACAAAATCCATAGACATAACATACAGGCCACGAAGGCTATCCACCTGAAGGTGGGGTTCGTGGCCTTTTTTATTTGGGCAAATATGGAAAAGCAAATCTGGAAGAGAGCAACGACACCGGCCTTCTGGCAAGGGTATTTTCGTTGGTATCAGCAATGGATGGCCCACAGCCGTTATCACGAACGCATCGCCAGGACCCTAAAAACGTTAGCGAAGCCATCGTGGCAGGTGCTCGATATCGGAGCTGGAAACGGGGTTCTTTCCAGGCCCCTTGCGCACATGGGATGCGAAGTCACCGCGCTGGAGCCGTCTTCGGCCATGAGGCATCTTCTCAGAGAACAGACGCGTAAAGATTCCTCCCATAGCGTAAAAATCGACGGGCGGCCATGGGAGCAAGTGCCGTGCAGGGCCTTCAGAGGCTATGACCTGATATTGGCCTGCAACAGCTTGCATCTCACCCAGATTGGTTTCACGCCAGCCCTTTCCAAGGTTTTTGCCACACAAGCAAAACGGGTCGTGGTCGTGACGGAACTTTTCTCCCCGCAAATACGGATCCCTTTGCGACGCAGCAACTATGCCTTGCAGTATGTCCGGGTGGAAAAGATCGGAAATGGTTTCGCCTACCATAGCGTGAACGAGGCGTTTGAACATTGGGCGGCCAACAACGGCCGTCGGCCCGACATCGGGGAGAAAGATGACATCGCGCAAAAACTGGTGAAGCGAGGCGATCACCTCTGGATGGACGATGCCGCCCTGGTTGGCCTTTTCTGCTGGAACGCGATGCACTGATAATGTCACGTTCAAGACACTTGTTCGGAAGTTGATGGCATTGCTGATTTCATAGAGCGCAGGCATCATGAAGATGCCTCGTATGATGCACGCAACATTAGCTGACACAGGAGCACAACCAAAAGCCGGGAAGGCTTACAGGCAGAACGCCTGAACCCCTGGCTTTTTTTGTGGTTTTCCCGGACCAGGTTTTTTCTGGTTCACTTTCTCACCTCCTTTCTACTCCAGGTCGCTCCTGCCGCGTCGGTGCCGCGGTGGGGGCGGCCGGGAAACAGGGTCAGATCCAAAGATGTTCAACATGGCAAGCGGTTACCTCGTGCTTGCCATGATCACCAGTCAAAAAAATCCTGACTGGCCTCTCGACACGGCAATCACCGACAAACGGAAAGCTTGACTGAAAGCGGATTCCAAGGTGCTGATGAAGTTTTTTACGCTGGATCAACGGTTGGTTTTGAGCAAAATCGGCCAATTGGCGAGCCACGACAAAAAGACAGTGTCACACGCCTTGCAGCAACTGTTGCAGTTGGGTTCTTCTTCCTGACAGGTTCCGAGACCAAAAATTCGAGCGTAAATTTTTCTATTGACAACGGTCAAAGAAAATACTACAAATCCGATATAAATTATGAATTGATGCAGCAGAAGCTGCGAAATGTCGGTTTTCTATAGCGTTTAGAGTTCGTCGCACAATCCAAGGCCACGAAGGCTGTCATCCGAGAACGGATACGATGTCTTCGTGGCTTTTTTTGTGCGATGGACTCGAAAGGGGGTGATACACAAACGCGGGAATCACAACCAAGCACGGGAAAAAAAGTGGGAAGACAGCCGCGACCGGCGAAAGTTGCAAGCTGCCCTCCCTGTGAAGCCCCCGGGACAGAGGAGACTCCGCGTGCAGCATAGCGACAATCCCTCCTGGAGTCAATTCTCGAAAAATTCTGTCCTGTGGACCCCATTTTTAAGCGCAATCTATCCAAAAAATAGAGGGAAACGATGAAGAAGAAAGCTCTTTTCTTTGCGGCGTTCGTGTTCTTTGGGCTTGGGCCCTCTTTTCTGACAGCCCATGACTATTGGATCATGCCCAAAACC
>CAZEZQ010000026.1:14611-16060 GCA_964516245.1 uncultured bacterium
AACCGGCCACGATCCTGGAAGTGGCGTTTACCAATGGCCACCACTACTTCGAAAACGAGGGGGTTCCGGATGTCACAAAATTTGACATGTTTTTCATAGCCCCTCAGGGGGACTACATTCCGCTGGCATACACGCGGGTGGAGCCAAAAGCGGCGTGGGCCAAAGTGCCGATCGGCAGCCGAGGAACCTATGTGATCGGGGCGGCCAGCACATCGCCGGAATATTGGAGCAAGACAACCGACGGGTATAAGCCGGGATCGAGAGACGCCCACCCAGACGCACTAAAGACGGGCAAGTACGTCAAATCGGTAAAGACATACATAACTGTCGGTGCCGGTTCAGAATCATTCAGGAAGCCATTGGGTCACGAGATAGAAATCATGGCCCAAACAAATCCTTCCACACTCAAAGCAGGCCAGTCCCTGTTGGTGTCGGTGCTTTACAGGGGAGAGCCCCTTGTGGGCGTTCCCGTGTTCGGCCTGTACGAGGGCTTCAAACCAAAAGACCATTCAGACCAATCGATTCAAACAAAAACGGATGAAAACGGGGTCGCTTCAATAACAGTTGACCGGGCAGGTATATGGATCGTTTTCGCCAAGCATGAGACCGCCATGGCGGGCGGGGATAAAGACGATTTCGCAAATTACCGCCCCTATATCATGTTCGAAGTCAAATAGTTTTACTTATAAAAGAAAAGGAGTTCTGTAATGATAAAAAGCATAATAGCCGCGGCCGCAATAGGGTTTTTCGCGATGGCAGTTCCATCCGTGGGCGCTGCTGAAGAAACGGAAAAGCAAACGGTGAAACTGGAGGACATTACGGTAAAGGGCCAGGCCATGCCGATTTCGAAAAGAAGTACTACCGTCAACATCGTGGACCAGGAAACGATCCAAGACCTGCAAATCCATAGAACGGAAGAAATTTTAATGGAAGTTCCAGGTATTGAAATAGGCAACTACAACATGGGGGGCGTTGCCAACGTGCTTCAGATAAGAGGTTTCGGCAACGGCGGCCACGGAGGTGACGTGGGGGTCTACCTGGACGGAATCCCATTGAACGAAGGAGAATCCCATGCTGATGGGTACGCCGACATGAATGTGATTATACCAATGGAAATCGAGCGTCTCGAGGTATACAAAGGGCCGTCGTCAGCGCTTTTTGGAAATTTCGCCCGGGGCGGCGTGCTTTCCTTTTACACGAAACAACGGGGCGAGTACAGTCAGCTCAAGACGGACTACGGCTCCTATAATACCGTAGATGTTCAAGGCGCCTTTGGATCAGTGTTTGGCGAATCAGTCTCAAACAACACGGCAATACAACTGTACCGGACAGATGGATACCAGGAAAATCAAAAATGGCTGAAAGGAAATGCGGCCACCCGGTTTACCGCCGACATTTCCGACGCTTTGGATCTCAGCCTCTCATTTCGTTTTCACGGGTCCGAATGGG
>CAZEZQ010000027.1:0-15780 GCA_964516245.1 uncultured bacterium
CCATCTCTTGCACGAGAATGTAGGGGTTCTCAATAATGTAGTCGGGTGCGGAGCGGCCAAAGGTGTAGTAGGCCTGAGTCGCCATGATTTTGGAGAGGCCGAGGTCGGTGAGTTGTGTGATGGTATTTTTTTTGTTCTTTGCCGGCATGATGAAATACGGTCTTCGGGTTTTGAAACGCTTGAGTTTTGTTTATACTCATTGCATTAACAATACTGCTATTTGTACAAATACCATAGAGAAAAGGAGCCTTTCATGAAACTGGTCCGCTTTGGAAATCCTGGAGAGGAAAAACCCGGCATTCAAACAGATTCTGGCGAAATTGTCGACGCATCCGCTTTTACAAAAGACTATGATGAGGCATTTTTTGAGAATGATGGATTGGTGAAGTTGGCGGAGTGGTTTCGAACCAATGAAAGCAACGCCCCCCGCGCGCCGGAAGGAGTGCGGCTCGGTTCGCCGGTCCCCCGGCCCAGCAAAATCTTATGTATTGGCCTAAATTATTCTGACCACGCCAAAGAGACCGGAGCGGAAATTCCCGCCGAGCCTATGTTGTTTATGAAATCGGCTACCGCGATCAGCGGACCGTATGATTTAGTAGAAATTCCACGCAATTCGAAGAAAACCGATTGGGAAGTGGAGTTGGCGGTGATTATTGGAAAACGCGCCAAGTATGTGGCTGAAGACGAAGCGCTTTCGTATGTGGCCGGATATTCGGTGATGAACGATTTGAGCGAGCGTGAGTTTCAAATCGAGCATTGCGGCCAGTGGGTTAAAGGCAAGAGCCACGACACCTTCGCACCATTGGGGCCTGCTTTGGTGACTGTGGATGAGATAGCGGATGTACAAAACCTACCCATGTGGCTGGATGTCAATGGAAAGCGTGAACAAGACGGAAACACCAATACAATGGTCTTTGGGGTAAAGAAATTGGTGAGTTACATCAGCCAATTTATGACGCTGGTTCCAGGTGACATCATCTCAACAGGCACTCCACCAGGCGTTGGATTAGGCAACAAACCACCCAGATTTTTGAAAGCGGGAGATGTGGTTGAATTGGGGATTGAAGGTTTGGGGAAACAACGGCAGGAGATGGTGAACGCAGGGTGAAAGAATTGTCTGAATCTTGATAGGCCAGGATGAAAGGATGACCAGGATGGTGGTTTGATTTGAACATTTCTGGTGTTGTTATATCAATATATGTATAATGTTAGTAAATCATAAGAGGTGTGAATAACATGGAAACTCAAGATGAGTTGCTTTCAAGAATTGTCGTGAATCCAGAAGTATTGGTAGGGTAACCGACTATCCGCGGCATGCGAATCACTGTTGAGCAAATTTTGAATTCACTTGCGTCTGGGATTACGGAAGAAGAATTAATGGATGACTATCCAGTGCTTGAAAAAGAAGATTTTCAGGCAGTGTTTGCGTATAGCAAACGTTGAATTTTCATTTTTTTATTGTCTGTCTTGCAGCCATCTTTTAAATGATTCTTGGCTTTCGTTTGATTTTTTGCCAAGTATAAGCCCATCAACGCCGATATCTTCATCCAATTCAGGCCAATGGATGCCGTATCCAGCGCCGCTGATTTCAAAATTGGAGCGCTCTTCCGGAGTTCCATAGGCTAAGCGTGGATACCAGCCGATAGGCACCGATATGGTTCTACCGTCTTCAAGGTCAACGGATAGGGTATCGTCATTAACTGTAACATTTATTATTGGCGACCGTTTCAGTATTTCAGTATTCCCTCCGCAGAAGACATCCCATTCATTTCTTAATAACTCCAAGTTTTCTCTAGTTATGCGTTCAATATCTCGTAGTTCTTTTCTATTATATCCATGATTTTCAGCAATGACACATCAGGATCGAGCCAAAATTTCACACTTTTATTTTCACGATCAATGTGCATATCCCCCCTGCAACAACATACAGCGTGGATTAGATACCTATGTCGCAATATATTGTGTTGTCGTTTTTTGGATTGGACTTTTTGCCGGTTTGTCATAAAGATGAAGGTTGTAATATCAGTCTTCATCTACTGAGGCGAATTCTTCTAATTCTGGATAGGGTGAAGAGACGACAGGGGAGTGCCTTTCGCCTAAATGTTGTTGGGCGTAAAGTAGGAGGCCGCCTCCAAGAAGGAGAACGATTCCAAAGATAAGCTGACCGAAAGAGAAGGTTTCATTAAAAATAAAGTAAGAGCCAATTGAAGTGAGGAAAGGCATAATCAAACCGCTGCTGGAACTAATTGATACACCCAAATGCTCTAATGCGTAGTAGAAAAAGACATGCCCTAGCGCTATGCCGATTACAGAGGAGAAGGCCAATACGCTCAAACGGCCGATTGACATATCCAACAATCGTGCGGGTTCGCCAATGAACCACATTAAGATAAACAAGATCACCGCTGTATATTGGCAAACGATGGGGAAGGAGATCCAAGGATTGACTCCACGCAAGTAATAGCGAACCGCAACACTGTAAAAGGCAATGAACAAAGCGTGCAAGGTTATCAAACAAACACCAAACCAAGTGCTTTCGGCGCTGAAAGTCTCTTTGGTTAAGTTCAATCCACTGAACCCTATAACACATATAAAGAGCCCAAACCAGAACAGCATGGATGAAGTCAATTTGCGTTCATCCATAAAGATGATCATGGATGCGGTGATAGAGAATAGAATAGAGATTCGCCCGAGGAACATCATCATACCGGGTTCGATATGATAGGGAGCCCAAGCGAGAAATATTTGGGCAAAGACGTTTACGATGGTTGGAATGATCGCCAATTTGAAATGAATTGGTTTGGCGATGCCTTTTCGCACCATCCATAGAACCGGGAATAACCAGAGTAAAGCCGATAAGGGATAGCGGGTTCCATTGGCCACCCAGGGATCGATTTCATCAATAAACGAGCGCAGAAAAAGTGGGATAGACGACCAAAACAGCAGGGCCGTAGCCAGAGATAAAGTAGCTTTGAGATTAAACTTCGCAGTATTTTGACTCAAATTGTTTTACCTGAATCGTGATTATTTGACAAGAAAATCGATGATTAAGATTGATTTAAATACTGTAGTAACAATCATGTCATGCCCAAAGGGCTGAAACGCTCGCAAAACGAAGTTCATCACTTTATAATAATGTGTTATGGAACAATCCGTTAAATGCCTACATATCGCTGATTTGCATTTTGGGGTAGATAACTATGGTTATACCAATCCTCAAACTGGCCTGAATACCCGGCTGGAAGACTTTTCTAAAAGTTTTGGTTTTGCGATCGATCATGCGATTGAAAATGAGGTTGATCTTGTTTTGTTTGCGGGAGATGCTTACAAGAGAAACTCTCCATCTCCAACTGAACAGCGAGAATTGGTCAAACATTTTTGCCGGCTGGCAGATGCCGGAATTCCGACCGTGATGATTTCAGGGAACCATGATATTCCTGTGATGCATGGGAGGGCTGCGTCAATCGATATTTTCCGCAGTCTCAGGCCGGAGAAATTCTTCATTTATGTAAATCAACCGACCTTGGGTGAAAACAAACCGCCAATGATAGAGACTAAAAATGGCCCGATTGGAGTGTGTTGCCTGCCTTACATCAGCCCGAGCTTTCTCCGGCAAAATGAGCGTTTTAAAGAACTGAAAGGGGATGCTCTGAAAGAGGCTTATGAAGAATTTTTTACGGATGTGATTTATGCTATGGCGAATGAGCTTCCAGAAGAGATTCCCAAAGTGTTCATGGGGCATCTTACTGTGCATGGCTGCAGCATTGGGGCGTATCGTGGGGTGGCGTTGATGAGCGATGAAATACAGATTTTACCAGCGACATTGGCGCATTCGGGTTATGATTATGTGGCCTTGGGGCATATTCATCAGCATCAAAATTTGAGCCCGCGGAAGGAAGTGCCTGTGGTTTATTCAGGCAGCATTGACCGGGTGGATTTTGGTGAAGTGGATGAGCGGAAAGGGTTTGTGATTGCAGAGATTCAGAAGGGCGGGGCGGATTTTGAATTTCATCCAATACCAGTGCGGGAATTTGTTGATATTTATGTGGAGTATGATGAAAATGTTGAATTAACCGAACGGGTAAGAAAAGAAATTCAGAAAGAAAATGTAATAGATGCGATTGTACGGGTCCGCTATGTTGCAACGGATGAAGAGTCGCAATCTTTGGATGCGAAAGCGATTCACCAAGAACTACAGGTAGCGCATTACAAGATTGGGTTTATCCGCATTCCAAAAGACAAACCGGCAGCCCGGCGGTCCACCACGCTTTCGCAGGATGTCCAGCTGGTGGATGCGTTGGAAGCTTATATCAGCGAGAGGGAAGAACTGAAGGAAGAAAAAGATGCTTTGATTGAAAAAGCGAAGGAGATTGATCAGGTGGTGCGTGGGGAATTATGAACAAGAAATAAAATGTCATTGTATCTGAATTGTGCTATTATCAGAATAAGTTATCAACAACGAGGAAAACAGCATGAAAAAAATCAGCCTTTATTTGGATACTTCTGTGATTGGTGGGTATTTTGATGAAGAATTTGAAGATTCGACAAAGAGGTTATTTGAACTGATTCAACTGGGTTTATACGAGGTGTATCTTTCAGAAATAACACTAATAGAACTAAAAAATATTCCTGCTCATCATTATGAAAAGTTTAAATTATTGTTATCTACTTTCGACTATAATGAGATATTTGAATCAGAAGAATCCAAAAAATTAGCGCTACAATATCTTGATAAAAAGGTTATATCAAATAAATATTTTGAAGATGCACGACACGTAGCTATTGTTTCTTGTTTTAAAATCGATTTTATCATTAGTTGGAATTTCAAACATCTAGTGAATATAAATCGTATCAGAGAATTTAATGCAGTTAATATTCGAATGGGTTACTCAACAATTGATATTCGCACACCGAAGGAGGTGATCGAAAATGCCTGAAGAAAAATTTAAAGTGATGGAATGGTTGCGGGAATTAAGAGAAAGGCGCAGTTTAGAGAATATAAATAAACCTTGGGAACAGCTTCACAGAGAAACCCAAGAAGCTGCTGCAGAGATGCGAAAAGAAATTGAAGAAAAGCGGAAAGAAAATCAAATTCAGAATCAATAATATTTTGATGAGATACGGCAATTCAAACAATGAATTGTCTTTTCATCTATTTTTGAGAGCACAATTAGAGGTAATAGGCAATGACTCAAGAGAACTTTAAAGTCATGGAATGGTTGCGGGAAATTAGAGACAAAAGCAGTGAAGAAAATATAAATAAACCTTGGGAACATCTTCACAAAGAAACCCAAGAAGGCGCTGCTGAAATGACGAAACGCATTGAAGAAAGGCGTAAGCAGAGACAGCAGCAGAACCAATGAATTTCGACTGATATTGATTCACTGATACACGAGTTGAGCGGTTACTGTCGCATCTTGATTGGATGTACACCGCAGCCAGTAAGCAAAATTCCCGTCTGGAAATGAATGATCACGGATGCTATTTGGTTTGATTTCAAACGTTTGATAGGGAACCCAATGGCCTTCACCGGTGATATCAATTTCAACTGTAATGTCAATCGGATTGCCGGATTGATGGCTTAGTTGAATGCTCTTTTCATCGTATCCCGTTATTAAATAGGGATCAGACACTTCTCCCGCTTTGACAGCAGAATTTTTCCACGGCCCTCCTTGCCCCCGGGCTTTGCCCAGTTTCCACAAATCATCGATGGCGCCAAACCAGAGGGCGCATTGGCCGTCATCAGAACGGACAATATGTTGATTGTCTCTTTCGCCATCCAGCGCTCCTGAGAGCACCAGCATGCCGCGCCAGGAGCAGAAATCCATGATGAGTGAATCGGAAGTGGCAATAGGTCGAATTTTGGAAAATCCGCCTGAGTTGTTGCGGGGCAGTTCGTACCAATGGCCTTGGCAATGAAACAGACTGCGTTCGGTAACCACTTCGCGCATGGTGCGGGGCCAGCCCGCCGGTGTGGCTTTTTGCAATTCAGGGGCGCCTTTGGGAAGCCGGTAACGATTGCCAGAGCTATCAAGCACCAAGACAGAAGCCTCATCAGTGGTGAATAGCGGATCACCAATGGAATGATTATCTTTCAGCCACTGATGGGCCTGTTTATCATCCACCTGTTTCAGTTTCATGTCCGGACCGATTTCGTAATAACCAATTTCTTTTGCGTCACTAGTGCCGTTCACTCCTACAGCGGCGAAATGCAATGTACCTAAATTGTCTCCCCGTGGCCGTATTATCCCCGCCGAATATTCTTGATCCGCTTTGGCGAGTCCATCAAAACGCCGATCCGTTTTATTGCTTCGGGCATCCTCATTCGCATAATGAAAGATCAAACTTACTGATTCGCAATCTGTATCGCTTTTCACGCGAATCCATTCTCCTTGTGTATTGGGTGAAAAAGAATGATACGCATATCCACTAGAAGGAACCGTAATCGTTTGCAATTCGTTCCATTCACCGTTCCCATCGGAATCAATTTCAAATGTAAATGCAACCGATTGACCGGCATTGTGTTGCACATGCGCTGTCCGGTGTTTGAAACCTGCGAATAAGTATGGATCGGAATATTGGCCTGCTTTGATGGAATCGTCTTTCCAAGGACCGCCACGGCCAATAGGAGAACCGAGTTGATCTAATTGTTTTGGATCAACAAACCAGAGGTTTGAGTTCGATTGCCCGGTGGTGACGGCTTTATGATTAAATATAGTATCCGAGCCGAATTCGGAACGGGCAGCGTCGTCGCATCCCATAACCAATTTGCCTTTCCACCTGCAAAAGTCACCAATGATTTTGAGATAGGTAGAGCGTGGACGAATGCCAGAGCTATTTGATTTTGTGAATGTTTGCGGGATGCGCCAAAACATGCCATGCATGGTCATCATCAAATCGTCTTCGCCAATGGGACGAATACGGGGCCATTCGGTGTTCCACCCGTGAGCGCCGTCATAAGTATGAGTGGCTTTGGGTAGGCGGTAGCGATGCCATTCACCATCTTCCAGCAGCATAAGAATTAAGGAGCTATGGTCCCATCCCACTGCCCACAACGGATCATCAACATCTTTATTGCCGTAGATTCCACCTGGTCCACTCACTTCGGTGAACTGTTTGCGAAGAACTACGTTCCAATCTTCACCATCCCACTCGGCCAGACAGCCGGAGGTGATGCCAAATTTGGAACGGGCTTCTGCGGTATGCTCTCCATTGTTGGCGTATACCAAGCGATTTTGCGCACTGTATAAGCCTTTGCCGTGATACCCAGGCAACAGGGGGCCAGCCACATTGCGAGGTTCCATCGCATTTCCATCTTGATAAAGCATTTCGACTTCGAGCGTGCCGACATCCACTGAATAAAATCCTTCTTCCATGGTGGCGAAGTAAATTTTGTTTTCAGGATCATCAAGATGCCGCGCATTGCCGGTCATGCGGCCGGGCATTTCGGAATGGGGGATGACCCGGACATTACGGTCTGAATCAATGACGTAATGGCCAATGAAGAGTTGATCTGATTCACGGTGAATCATGCGGTTGGCATTGGTGCCGCCGACGCTTTCGGGGCGGATAACACGGTTCAGCTGAGTATCAATTTCATACAGTTTGTCGGAAGAACCGAAGGGCCGATGGGGGCCGTAGGTGATGGCCCAAAGGCGGTCAGCCCAAGGGACAACGGCGCCGGTACCGCATTCGCCTTCGTCATTGTAAAAAGCAAGATGAGGGTAGATGCCGCTGAAGGATAACGGTTCATCGGCTGTTGCTATTTGTGTGAGGCATAGTGTTAGTACAAGTATGATGAGTTGAATGCGGGATGAGTTTGACATGAGATTTTCCTTTGAAAGCTAACACCCAGTCCGCCGTGGCGGGCTGGGCTAGATTCTTTCAGTCCCTGCGGGACGTACAACATCAGCAAAAAAGATTGTGATCGATGCCTTGCCAATGGTATAAGATAGCAAATATTGGTTTGAAATACAATTCAGGTCAAATCATATAAAACAATCCGGCAAAAATCTAAAGGTATAAATTTATTGGAGCGCAGGCGTCTCGCCTGCATCAACATATAGTACAGGTGAGACGCCTGCGCTTTTGTTAATCACAGAATCAAATGTAATAATGTCATTCTGCATCAACATATAATGCAGGCGGAGACGCCTGCGCTCCAAAAAAGACGAAAAGGACCTAAAAGACCTAAATTAAACGAAGAATTGCATATATAACCCAAGGATCGGGGCATTACACTCTCACCACTTCACTCTGAAACAGGGCTTTGCAGAAGGCTTCGGCGTTGAAGGGTTCGAGGTCGTCCAATGCTTCACCCACACCGATGAATTTCACTGGCAATTCCAATTGTTTGTGGAGGGATAATATCACACCGCCTTTGGCTGTGCCATCCAATTTCGTTAAGATCAACCCACTCACTTTGCAGAATTCAAGAAACTTCTTGGCTTGTTCCAATGCGTTTTGGCCGGTAGAAGCATCAAGAACGAGCAACGTTTCTTGGGGGGCGTTTTCATACTCCCGCGAAATGACGCGGGACATTTTCCCCAGTTCGTTCATGAGATTGCTTTTGGTGTGCAGGCGGCCGGCAGTGTCGATAATGACTGCGTCTGAATTTTGTTTGCGGGCTTCTTGCATGGCGTTGTAAACCACAGAAGAGGGATCGGAACCTTCTTTCCCCGTAACGATGGAAACGCCAGCACGCTGTGACCAGATTACCAGTTGATTGATAGCGGCGGCGCGAAACGTATCGGCAGCAACTACAAGAACATTTTTGCCTTCATTTTTCAAGCGATGGGCGAGTTTGCCAATGGCAGTGGTTTTGCCGACACCGTTCACCCCAACAATGAGATAGATGCTCGGGCCGTTCTCTGCAGTTTTCAGATCCCGGTTGCCTTGGTTGAGCATGTCTCGCATGATGTCTTGCATCGTGTCGGTAAGCCATTCGAGATCTTCTGATTCAGACTTCTTTTCCCGGCGGATACGGTCTCGCAGTTCATCCATCAATGCGAGGGTTGTATCCACTCCAACATCGGCTGAAATCAATATTTCTTCGAGATCCTCAAGAAGATCTTCATTGATCTTGCCTCGCAGGCGAAAGACCTCCATGGTTTTTTTCGCGATGGATTCGCTGGTTTTCCATAAGCGGTCACGAAGTTTGGCAAATAATCCTTTTTTTTGGGGAGGTTCTTCTTCAGTAGGTTCATCTTGTGGCAAGGCAGGTTCTTCAGGTGTTGTTGGTGTTATTTCTTCTGTGCCAGACGGGGGCTGCAGTTCAGATGATTTTTCAACTGGTTCTTGTTGAGTGTCTTTACTTTCTTCTGGAGTTGTTTCTTCTTTTTGTTTTTTGCGCCAAAACATGCGGGTATCCTTTTCTGTTTTTTCAATTTCAAATGCTTAATTTACTAAGAGTCAATGTTGTATCGGTTCTCACTTTGATCTTTAAAGAAAAAAATTGAGTTTGATTTTTTTGAACCTATATTTTAACCGCCAGACAGGTTAGCATTGATACTTCGTGAAAATCAATTTGGGGATATCCCAATTGTACTAATCAACTCTGTATTGAGAAAGGAGAAGAGTCATGGCCCAACGACCGCTTAATGTTGGTTTGGTTGGAGGGGGTGGCGGCGCGTTTATCGTGAATCCCCATCAAAAAGCGATTCATTTCGACGGCACACGCAAGGTGGCGATGGCCGCATTGCATCCCGACCCAGAGGTGGCTCTGAAAGAAGCCGAAAATTGGGCATATCCAATCAAAGGATTTCGCAATTATGACGAAATGATTGAAAACGCGGATAACAATCAATTGGATTACGTATTGATTGTTACCCCAAATTTCGTTCACTACGATCCAGCCAAGAAAGCGCTGGAAAAAGGGATCCCGGTTTTTTGTGAAAAGCCGCTTACGATCGAACTGAAGGAATCTGAAGATTTGGTTCGGATTGTGAATGAAAAGAAAATCCCATTTTGTACAGCACACACGTACCTGGGCCACTGGACCAGTTGGTTGTCTCGCCACATCGTGCGTTCGGGATTGCTGGGTGATATCCGCTGGGTGGATTCGTCATACATTCAAGGATGGTTGGCTTCTCGAACTGAGGATCAAGGCGTGATGCAAGCCGAATGGCGGGTCGACCCCAAACGCGCTGGTAAGAGTTGCTGCGGTGGTGATATCGGCACCCATGCTTTAATGCAGTTGCGTTTTGTCACCGGTTTGGATATCAAACGTGTTCTGGCCCATTTGGAAACCTTTGTGGAACGCCGCCAATTGGACGATCATTTCACAACCTATTGTGAATTAAGCAACGGCGGAAAAGCGATGGTTCGCGCCTCGCAAATTTCAATTGGACACAAAAACGATCTTCGATTGGAAGTCTGTGGTGAGAAAGGCAGCCTGTACTGGGAACAAGAAAATCCGGAATGCGTTCAAATCAGCTTGCCTGGCCAGCCAGTTCGCACGTATTGGCGGGGTGAAGCGCAGCCCAGTGATGGTTTCTTGAAAGACTTGCCGGATGATATTATTGCAGAAGGGGGTCACATACCACCAGGCCATCCCGAAGCTTTCCACGATGCTTTCGCCCGTTTGCACCGTAGCTTTGAAAAAGATGTACGGGATTATCAAGCGGGAAATTACAAAGGCACAGATGGTTCCAAATATGCTACTGTTGAAGACGGGATGATTGGAATTAAATTTATTGAGAGGGCTGTAGAAAGCAGTGAAAAAGGCAATGTTTGGTTGGATATGTAATTCATTCCACTAAAAAATTCTCCCCCCTCAAGACCAGAATTGAGGGGGGATTTTTTTTGAAAAAATACCTTTCTGGATAAAAATCTCCCCATAAATATTTGAAATTTCAAAATGAAAATATGTAGGGGCACGTAGCTACGTGCCCCTGCGATGAGAGATTCTCAATCATAATTTATGTGTAAGAATCTAATAAATTTACATGCTAAAAATATACATTCTTTTCAAATATGAGTTAGAATATGCTTGAAATTATTCTCAAGTGGGGCTCTAATGTCTACCGAAAGAAACCAACTTAGCCGAATTAAATCAAAATACGTAGAATCAGAGTATTCTCCATCCGGGATATCTCAAGATATCACCCCACCAGCTCTTTTAATTGTCAGTACTGAATTCCGCCGAATTTCTTTCATTATCAACCGGATATTCGAAAAAACAGGGAAATTCCTGGAATGCCATGGTGTGGAGTTATACCGGCAAGCCTACTCTCGATTGCAAACCGATTTGGCTGACCGGGTTGTGGCTTTGATCATCACTGATCAGCCTGTTGATCATTCTTCCTTATCTATTAATAAGTGTCCGTTATGGAAAACTGTAATCAAAGCCTATCAACAGAATTACGTACAATCATTTTCCCTGGAAATTGAACGCGAAATATATCCCAGTGCATTAACTGTGATTACGATGTTCCAATCATTTAAGGGAAAAATGTCAGAAGAGGATATTAAACAGATCGAATCTGAATTTGATACTTTCCAAAAACAAAATGAAATCAAGCATCACGATTGTAATAATGAAGAAGAGATTAAACATTTTGTGGATAAAGAACTGATTGGAACCGTGATTGATACCCACCGTAAGAAAAAATCGATTCGAAGTTTAGAAAAAAGACGGACACAACGATTGGTTCGAACACAAAATATTACAAAAGAGGCTTGGCGAAAACGATACGATTAAAACTTTTTAAAGCGCTATCGATGAACAAGTTAAATCAGAATGTTTTACAGCATTGCAATATTTCCCCTGCCATGATTCTCTCCGTATAAGTTCAGCATCTATTGATTCATAGATCAGTTTGCGATCCAAGCACCAATCGGGCGCCACCAAAACATTTGGTGGGGCATCTGCAGTTAATCGCTGTATGCTGATTTCTGGTGGTATTCGTTCCAAAAAATCCACTACATGGTTCACATACTCTTCCAGTGTAAAAACATCCATTTTACCCCGCCGGTATTGCTCTTCCATTACTGTTCCCTTCATGATGTGGAGCAAATGGATCTTCAAACTATGGATAGGGAGATTCGCCAAACATTCAGCGGTTTGCATCATGTCAGAATGCGATTCTCCAGGCAGCCCCAATATGACATGCACGCAAATTTTCAGGTTGCGTTTGCATGTTTCATCAATCGCCCATAAAAACCGTTCATAAGTATCCTGCCGGTTAATTCGCTCTAACGTTTGATTATGGCAAGACTGCAAGCCGTATTCGACCCAAACCTCTTCCAAATGTTCATTGTAACTCTCCAACAAATCCAAAGTTGCCGGTGATACAGCATCTGGCCGTGTAGAAACCGACATGGCGATAATCTCATCCTGGTAGGGAAGTATACAGTCATAGGTTTCTTTGAGGGTTTGAAGCGGGGCAAAGGTATTGGTATGGGCTTGAAAATAGGCCAAAAACTTGCGGCATCGAAATCGTTTCTTCATAAAGGCCAAGCCTTTATCGATTTGCATAGATATTGGAAGAATTTCCCGGCGAGAGTTGTAGCTAAAGCCTTGTTGGTTGCAATAGGTGCAACCGCCATAACTTTTGGTTCCATCCAAATTGGGGCAAGTAAATCCTGCATCGATGGCGATTTTATGCACACGTTGGCCAAAGCGTTGTTTGAGGTATTGGCTAAATGGGAAGTAGCTTTTTTCTGACATCTTTTATCTTGGTATAGATCAGTTATTTGCAGTTGTTCCCCTCCCAAAATTGGGAGGGGTTAGGGGAGGGCGAATCTCCTGATGAGCCGCTTGAACGAGTAACCGGATCGGCAGGAGCCTCGCCCTCCCGCTTAAGTTAATGACATTGCCTCCTAACCTCTACGCCATGGCGTGCAGGACCCATTGCATTGGGGGAGGAATGGAAACACCTATTTTTTTGTAAAATATTTTATATGGCTGACCATTTACTCCTGTTGAATTATAAAATATGAAATTACGCCATAGGGCGTCTCTTCTGAAGTATACACGTAATTCTCTTGAAACTCAGGATGTTGCCACAATTGTTTTTGCGCGGGATAGGTGAGCATTTCGGGCAAACGTTTTTTGGGGAAGGGGCTGGAGGAAAAAAAGAGCATAGGAAACAGTTGGACCCATTTCGGTTTGTGTTGAAGAACATAATCAGCGTTGCTTTTTTCATGGCCAGCATGCAGTCTGTCTGGGTCGGGGGCGGGGGAATGAGCGATGGTGACATCGTTGATGCCCATAATATCCACCGCAGGCAGTTCACTGTAAAAAGGGATGGCTCCAGCTGTCACCACGGCGATTTTGGTTCCTGGGGGGTATTTCTCCTTTAACCATTTGCCTACTTTGGCCCAGTTGCGGGCCCAGGAGACTTCATCCAAATGCCAACGGGCTCCGTTGGAGAACTGGTAGCGGTTATTGGTTTTATATTCATACAATTGCAAGGCGCTGCCACCAATCGCGATAAGCGCGATAAGCAATACAGAGGTGTAGGATAATGTTTTCTTGAATGGATTTTGGATTTGCCTGAAGTCGACATAGCGCCGAATCAGGCATTCAAAACCTCTTGTGCTGAGGATGGCGAGAAAGGGGAGGGCAGGGACCATAAAGCGATGCAAGGCGAAATGATCACCTCCTTCAAGTATTACGAGAATGAAATGCCAGAGTAGAAAAACCCATAAAACAAGCGTTTGTTTTCGCATACTTTTCGGTTCGATCAGCAACCCAAGAAGCGCCAAAAAGAAGATAGGACGAGGACGAAAGAATGTTATAAGATACTCGAAGCCACGATGGATGAGCACCCAGCCGCCGAAGTCGTGTTTGGCATAAAATGAGTTGGGCAGGGGATAGCCGAAGTAAAGCCAACGCCAGGCGATGAATAGTAAAAATGGTATTAGGAAATAAAGGCATGCATTGAAGACTGATTGTTTCAATGGTTTACCATTCCACCATTGAAGAAAAAGAAGCGGTAACAGAAATGCCGGGCCTTCAGGGCGGACTAGTGATAAGACAAATAATGAACCGTAGAGGATACGTTCATTCATATTCTTATGCCACATATAAGCAAGCAACAAGAGGCAAGTTAAGTATAATGTGGTCTCTAAACCGGATGATCCCCATGCCGGAAATGAAACATCGGCCACCAGAATGATCCCCGCTAGCATAGGCCAGATAAATTGAGATGGCCCAGAAAACATTTTTCGGTAGAGATGGATTGTCAAGAAAATACATACCACTGAAAAAACTACAGATAGAAAAGATGAAAACCATGGCAGGGGTATTGAAACAAGTGATGCTAATGTGAGAATGAACACCCACAAGGGGCTGGTGTAACCCTCTACTGGGCCTGAACTGGGGTAAAACACGATGCCATAACCTTCAGCCAGATTGCGCGCATACACCATTGGTATGAATGCGTCGTCAACCAAGCCGAAGGGCAGTTTCCATAACCAGATAAAAAATATCAAGAGAGGTGGAAGTATGGCTATAGCGTAGAACAATTGTGATCGTGATTGTGATTGTGATAGCGCTTTCACAACTCGCTTATGATTCATCAGCCATACATCCCCATTCATTTGAAATTTCAGATACGATAATCTGCTTGTTTCCTTATTAAAGGGCAATATACTATTTCAAAAACATGATCAGCAAGTGGGATTATGGCAAAGGTCAAGAAGAAGAAACGGATCGGCCAGGTGGTTTCGGCGCATTGGGATGAGAGGCTCAAGGGCGTACGTTTTACTGTATCGTTTGAAGAGTGGGGAATTAAAATCAGTGGCACCTGCAAAAGCGGGATGGATCCGCAAACGGGGAGTTACATTTCTCCCAGCGAACTCAAAGAAAAAATCAACCATTTTTATGATATGGCGGTTTATGATGAAACCGGCGAATATACAACAGGGGGAAAACCGGATTACGAAAAGTTGAAGAAGATCAAATTCAAAGTCTCACTACGAAGCAAACGAATAGGGATGGATTTTGGGGAGTATAAGCCGAATATGAATACGTTTATTCGGTATTTGTGAAGTTAGAAATTGGTAATTCAATTCCTTATCCACCTTAGGAAGATTCCGCAAGAACTTTTACAAATTCTTCAAAAGCTTCTCTTTCTTCTTCAGTTAAATTGGTGGTAGGTTCTGAGCGGGCAGCAAAGCGAAGAGCCGCATCATTAAGTTGTTCGTCCCGACTTTCGGCTAAACCAGCCAATTCTATTAATTTGTTTGGAGATAAGCCAAGCACATGCGCCAATTGGTACACCGTACGCGGTTCAATGTTTTCGCTTTCGTTATTTTCGATAGCGACCATTTCACCCAAATCGATATCCGCTTTATTGGCAAGATTTTCGGGAGACAATCCTTGTTTTCTTCTTGCAAATTCAATCAACCTGCCAAAAACCCGTGGACCTTCTACTTTTTTTAGATTTAGTTTTTCCACTTCATCAGCTAACCCCCCTGCGGTTACTATTCCGCACTCATCCTCTGCGCCGGCCATTTTCTGCAGCCATTCCCGATTTGGTTTCTGTTGATATTGAATTTTCTTCATTTACTATCATCTCCTTCATTTAGGAAATTCTCAGCCTGTTTGGAACTCATTTCAAAGTATACAAGATTTTGTTTATGTGGGTCTCTGCCTAATTCTGTCATGCCACAGCGGTTTTTATAAAATTTTTCCGACTGAGGTAACGAATGTAATCCAATACGTCCTTGAAAACCTTCATCGAAACTTTGCAAGGCCGAAGAATTTCTATGTCGACACTGCTCACAATACCATGACCTCTGATTTCTTTTCTTCTTTATCCTCAAAGATTA
>CAZEZQ010000028.1:0-5601 GCA_964516245.1 uncultured bacterium
TTTTGCCTTCGCCAATGAAATTTTCCCCCGGCAAGATCAAGCCGTGATTTTACGATTGTCAGTTCGTGCCGCTGTGCCAGATTCTCAAGTTGCGCTGATTGCTTTCAAGGGGAATTTGGCTGCGGGTGAAACAGATGGTTCATTAGCCTATCATATTCCATTCAATACCTCTCAGTTCATCAATCAAGAGAGACATCTTATATTGCTTTACGAGCCTGATGATACCAGCCCAATCACTCCAGCAATTCAAGTAGCCACGACCGGACCAACGGCATCTGGAGCGGTTTTAATAGACAAACTGGAACTCTTTACGCTTGATTCAGAGAAAGAGTATCCCCATGAGTTGATTGATGCCGTTATCGATACAACGCCATTGCAATCTTCGCCTACTATTGAAACAGAACCAGACATTCTCTATGAATTCAACGAACGAACCTTGGCCGAAAATGGCTGGTCTGATTTGCAAGGGGGATTTATCCCTGATACATCTGCGGGCTTTGTGTTTCCTTTCGATTTTTTTGAGAATCAAATTTCTTCATCACAAGACAAAAAAGGGATTATCGTGTTAACAAACTCTGGGGATGTGAATCTTCTTCATTCGTCACAAGCCATCAATACAAATGGCTTTCCCGCTTTGATACGGGCCACCGTTCAGGCAGATTCGCCCCATGCTCAAGTGGCCTTAATGGCGCTGAAAGGAAATTTCGCCACAGGTGAAAACCTGGATAGTTCTATCGCCATTCAAATTCCAGCCAACACAGCCAATATGATTGATTCTGAAAAAACGATTAGTATATTGTATGAACCGGATTTTGGTGAGATGATTACACCGGCTCTACAAATCGCTGGAATGGGGGAAGGCGAACAATCTTCGGTCTATATAGACCGGATTGAAATATTCTTGCTCAAACAAAACGTTTCATATCCAGCAGAAATTTTCCGCACGAAATAGTGTACTATTGCAAGTAGTCCATCAAACTTGGCATGATAGGTCCTGAATCCCCTTCGTTGGGAAACATCATACAGTGAATGACAAAAAAGAGGTGATTGAAGCCAAACAAGCGTATACGCGGCCCAAAACCTGGCTTTAATTTTTGATCATGCGATTGAACGTATGCTGCGAATTTCTTCAAGGCATTTGGCTGAGATTTTCCCAACGCACCTTCCATGTGCCATCGCTGGGAAATCCAGGAGCATTTTCCTCAGGACTGCTCTCCCAACCAGCCGCCATCATGGCTGCTGCTGTTAACAATCCACCATTTGCAGGGAGATAGGTTGGGAGATTCTCACGTTGATAACAGTGCCCATTCGGTAGGAAATTGTTTTTCGGGGTGTCCATGAGCAAGGCTTGAATCGCAAGTTCGGGTTCTCCCACACGGGCGGCGGTCATGGCCAGCATAGGGTAATCCCAGCCCCATGTGCTTCCCCAATCCCAATCTTCGAAAATTTTATGCAAGGTTCTCCGCATGGTTTCGCGATCGGCCATTTCACTTTCGGGCAATAGGCCTAACGCTCCTACCAAAGAAGGGTGGTCGCGTCGAATCTCGGGATTTTCAAAAGTATCGGGAGTGGATTCGGTGGTGACATATACCCCATTTTTTCTGGGCAGCGGGGAAAGATTTTCGATGGTGTGCTGCCATTTCGGATCAAGTTTCAACCCCAAACGTCTTCGCCATGCTTGAGCGGTTTTGAGCCCCCAGCGCCAATAGGCCAACTCATAAGTGGGATTGAAAGTGGTTTCCGGGTCATAGCATTCTTAAGCAGGGATCAAGGGAGGACCAAGAATATAGCGTTCATCTTCTTCATCCCAATGGGCATAAGAAGCCATAAATTCAGCGGTTTCGAACACCACCTCTTGATAGGTTTTCAATGTTTTTCGTGTTGGGTTTGTCCTGTAGCACAGTTCCGCATAATAAATCGGGTGAGGTTGCTGCCAAATCAAAAACACACCCACTCCAGATGGCCCTTCTCGGCCATCCGGCCCCACCATTTTCGGCCAACGGGCTCCTTCATATCCCTGCATTTTTGCCGTTTGCTGGGCTTTCGACAGAATTGACCGATACCAGGGCAATGATTTCTCAAACATAGGGTGACGGTTCCATAGAGCAAAATGTACCGAGTGCCACCAGTGCATTTCCAAATGGAATTTTCCATACCAACTATTGTGGGTGAGTCCGGATTCTTGTGGGGGAGTGGAAGAGACGCTTTGGATGGCAGTCAGATACTGCGACAGTACGATTCTCTGTTCAAACTCTTCAGCGCGTGGGTCACTGCTCCCGTGTAATTCCACGACTCCGCCGTTTGACCAAAACTTCTCCCATGAATCGCTGCTAGCCTCCATGGTCTCAGTTACATTCGGCAATGATTGGGTGATGGCTTCCGGAGAAAATTCGAAGGTGAATTCAAAGGAATTGCCCTGTTGGGGGACGAGTTGGAAAGAATGAGATCCTTGCTGTTTCCACTCACAGTTATCAGAAAATGCAATCCGAACGAAATATTCATCTTGATCTAAAGTCCGTTTCAAATCCACCTGTTGAGCAATCTTGTCAATGACAGTTGTATTGTGCTGTTCGGGCGAATTCCAATCGGCCATGGTCGGCCCCCAGTTTTCAGAACCATAGGGAAAAGCAAAAGAAATCGGCAGATGGGATAAATTGTCTTCGCTGCTTTTCACTCGTACGGCAATCATGTCTCGCTGGGGATGGCAGATTGTTTCTACGTGAACAGAATGTCCGTTCAGTTGAAAGTCACTCTGCAACACACCTTTCCACATGTTGAGTGTTTGCTTGATGCCTTTTAATTCATCCATCGAAATATCGTTATTCTCATCATCCTGAAACGGAAAACCGACTCGGCCCAAATGCAAACGGTGTGGATTGGCGCGCAGCCATTGCCCGGCTGAATTGCGGGTTTGCGAAGCATAAGGCACATCCCGGCCATAGGTATCATACAATTTGAATGCATCTTCCAATTGATATGAGTTTGCAGAGGGGATCGTATGCCAACCCCATTCAGACAAGGTGCCCAAGGGGAGGCTTTGCTCATAAAAGGCCGGGAAGGTTTGCAGGCCAGTCACATCTGCGGTAAACGCAAAACTGCGATTCCCTACAGAAAAAGGAGACAAGGGATCGGCTTCTTCAATGGATGGATTATGACGGTTTACAAGAGCAAATCGATCGATTGGTGAAGATCCGGCTGCATTTACATGGAACTACACGGGGGAGGGATTACAGGAAAAGGCCATTGACCGCTTCAACACCCTGCTTCGCTTGGAAACCAAGCAGATGAATATCCAATTCCTGACCAAGCAATTGCAACTCATGTACAACATTTCCACGACCTACAACAAAACACAAGCGAACGAATGGCATCAACTTTGTTCCTTGGTGCAGAGCAAGAAAGATTACATCATGAGCATCATCAACCAGGATTCCAATGAAACCCGAATTCGAAAAGCCAATCGAGCGCTTGACCAACTTCTCACTCTGATTGCGTAACTCCCCCTTGCCAAAAACCTTCTTTAGGAGAAAATAAATTGCCAATTTTGAGGGGAAAACTTATGATACGGTTTACTAGGAACTAGCATTCGTTGCCGCTCACAGCCAGCCCCTGAGTCACACGTACGCTGGGAAAGGATACCATATATGTTAAGATCCAAACTTTTCATCGCCTTGTTCTCAACCGCTCTCGTCTGCATTACTCCAGTTCAGGGTACAGAGCAATGGTGCGTTGATACCACACAAAAATGGCAGCAAGCCGAAAGACAAAGCAAAGGGCTTAGATACGAAAAGGGGAGTGCCATACCAACCGGCGAGACCAGTTCTTATCTCAGCGTCATTCGTACTTTTGAAAACAAGCGTTTCGCAAATTCAATTACGTTTCAACAGTCACCCGTTTGGCGCAACTGGATGCCGATCAAGAACATCGGGCCGTCAAATTTGCAGGATGCTCCTGTAATGCTTGCGCTGGGTCCGAATAATTATTGGATGTTCGGACGGTACGGCGATTCCCAAAAGAGAAATGATTTCAAGGCCGAGGATGCCACGCTTGACGCCTATGACATCCCCTTGAAGACGACTCCGTTCGCCAATCAGTTTGATGCGCCCGGCGGCTTGAAGGAAGGACTCGGCGGCTATCATGCCTGGCAGAGCAAAGACATGGTCAACTGGGTGCATCACGGCCCCGTCACCGAGAAATTTTCACGCTGGGTCACGACCGCTGAGTATGTAAATCAAAAAGCGTACATCTACTATGATTATCCCAATGACCAAGACCCCCACCTATACATCGATGAGGATCTTACGGATGGATTGCCCGGCGTGAATCAGGGGCTTGCGTTCAGAGATCCATCACACGGGTCTGACAGTGGAATTATCCGGGACCTGCAGGGCCGCTTTCATCTGATCTATGAAGACTGGAGTCCAATCGATGCCAGGGCACATTCGTGGGATTCACCATTGGCTGGGCATGCGGTGAGTGCGAATGGAAAAGACAATTTCAAAATTCTGCCGCCGGCAATCGATCATCGCACGAAGCCAACGGGTGAAGTGGGGCAATACCTGCATCCCCACTGGAAGAACCATCCTGACTGGGATACCAACGTTGCCGAATACAATGTGCATAAGCCGGAACAGAACGCCTACGGCGATTGGGCGGCAATTAGCATAGGCGGGCAATATTACCTTTTTTGTGATTTCCATCCAGCAAACGACGATATCCGCGTCGCTTGGTTCACATCTTCAAGTCTGGATAAGCCGTTTGAATTCTGCGGCGAGATTGGAAGAGGCCATCCTGACCCTGATATCCTCTTTGCGGAAGGGAAGTTCTATCTGGTTACCCAGATGAAGACCGATTACGTCAGCCCAGGGCCTTGGGTGGAGAAGGTCGAAGCCCGTGTTGGAACGGATATCGACAACGATGGCAAGATTGACACATGGACAGCCTGGCAGGAGGTCAAGGAGACCTATGATTATATCAACGGATTCGCCAAGCAGATCAAGCGCAATCCGGCATCTATTGATTTGAGTGATTTACCTGCTGGTTTTGGCTTTTGCTTTGAGCTTCGAATAGAGGATGCCACAGAAAACGAGGCAAAACCTATTCTCGAAAACGTATGCATAACCTTCGGTGACAGAGATTGACAGCGAATAACCGTATCGGCCACGGCAAAGGGTCCCGCCGCTGGTGGGTTCGTTTGAGGGTCATGCGAAGCGTTAAGAAAGTTTTTGGCTGGGCGATACCTGGCCGCCTACCAAGTACAAGATTGCTTCCGCTCTGACCGCTTACGGGCATACCGATCTGGCTGCTGTTATTGCCGATAAAAACGGCATCAAGTGGAACTTTCGTGCATAGTCTTTTTGTGAATGCAGGATTTCGAAATGTATTTCAAGATTCGCATATAGGCTATCCCACAGTATTTATGGAAGCAGTAATCGCAAAACAACCGGATTGTGTAGTGATTTTAACCCATTCATTGGTCGATGATTCGAGAAGCGAACAATATCGGCAATATCCACGCTTTGAAAATATCCCGATGATTCAGTTGGATCAGAAACAATTCACACAGCCGAATTTACTTTATTATATAGATTCCATTGAAAC
>CAZEZQ010000028.1:5611-15772 GCA_964516245.1 uncultured bacterium
TGCAGCCAAGTGAAATATTGCTGCATTGATGGGCTTCCATTGAAACTTTAATCGAGTGGAAACAATCATTTTGAATTTGTTTTTCAAAATTGATTCATTTTCAAATGTTTTACACTCAAATTTTCAATTTTTGGATACAACAATTATTCAACAGAATCTAAATCGATGGAGCCTTCCAGGTACTTTCACTCCAAGGGTTATTATAGCTTCAGCGATCTGGGAAAAACACTACTTCAATAAGTGTTGTGGGTTGAATTAAATTTGTCAATATAGGAATCAATTCTCAAAAAAGGGATAAGCGTCACACTTTTTTAAGACTCAAATCATACTACACGAGAATTTTTTCATTTCGATTTGTATGCAAAAATCTCAAAACTTCAGCACGATAATGATTAAATTCAGAATTGTCCGCCAGTTCGACACGCTTTCGAGGGCGGGATAGATCGATACTTACAACCTCGGCAATTTCCGCTGCTGGGCCATTGCCCATCATCACAATGCGATCAGACAGCAAAACAGATTCATCAACATCGTGAGTGATCATCACAACGGTATACTTTTGGTTGTAATGCAATTCCAGAATGGAATCCTGCAGATTGGCGCGGGTTAAGGCGTCCAGCGCTCCAAGCGGTTCATCCATCAGCAATACCTTGGGTTTCATCACCAAGGCCCGTGCAATGCCCACACGTTGTTTCATGCCCCCGGAGAGTTCTCCCGGCCGTTTGTCTTTGGCGTGTTCCATATGCACCAATTCCAGGTTGTGCATAGTCCAATCATGCTTTTCTTGATGAGACATTGTGCTGCCAAACACATGATCCACCGCAAGGCGGATGTTGCCATACACACTGTACCAAGGCAAGAGCGAATGGTTTTGAAATACAACCGCCCGATCAGGACCGGGTTCCCGAACTTCATGTTGATCCAGAATGACACCACCGGATGTGGCTCGTTGCAAACCGGCTACGATATTCAGCAATGTGGATTTTCCACACCCGGAATGGCCGATGATCGTTACAAACTCACTTTGTTCTATACCCAGGTTGATATTGTGTAAAGCACAGAATGGACCTTTGTTGGTTTTGAATGTCATCTCAATTTGTTCAATGGATAGAAAAGAATGCATGTAATTCTCCAAATTGGTTATCGAACTTCCACGCTTTCACCAAAATTAACCATGCGTTGCAATAGAATCATAATTTGATCCAAAACGAATCCGATGAAGCCAATGGTAAAGACTGCCACCATGATTTGTGCCAAAGTTTGGCTACTGCCATTCTGAAACATATCCCACACGAATTTCCCCAAGCCGGGGTTTTGCGCCAGCATTTCAGCAGCAATCAATACCATCCAACCGATTCCAAGTGACAAACGAAGTCCGGTGAAAATATAGGGCAGTGTTGCAGGAATAATGATCTTAAACGTACGGCTGATAAATCTCATATTCAGAACTTTGGCCACATTGAGATAATCCTGGCTGATGTTTACCACACCATTGGCGGTATTGATCATCGTTGGCCATATAGAACATAGCGCAACCACGATGGCGGAACTCAAAAACGATTTTTCAAAAAATGGGTCTTCCGGGTTGTACCAGGCGCTCACCAGAATCATCACCACGGGCAGCCAGGCTAAAGGTGACACCGGCTTGAAAATTTGAATGAGTGGATTGATGGCCCGATAAAAATCACGGCTCATCCCACAGAACAAACCGATGGGAATCGCAAAAAGCGATGAAATGAAAAAACCTACAAACACAGTTTGTATGCTGGTCATGATCTGATCAATAAATGTGTCTTTCCCAGAGTATTTGCGTTCTTTCCATTCCCGGTCGGGAAATTTCTCCAAAAACATGGCTTTCAATTCTTTTTGTTTGGCATAGAATTCCTGCTCTTTCACTCCCTCTTGCATGTGTTCATCCCATAGCGCTTTGGCTTCAATCGCCACTTGATAGGGAGTTGGCAAGGAACCGGTGCGAACATTGGTATTGACAGCGAGAAGATACCATAACCCCAGAAATATCAGTAATCCCACCGCTGGCAGCAAGAACGTCCGCGCCAATTTTTGAAATTGCAATTCAGATTTTGCCCAAGATCTTAATGATGCTGCAACATCTCTCATCTTCTCATCAAAAGGATTCACAAACTCTGGGATTTTCTGGTCATCCACTTTGGGAGAAACAAATTCTTTTTTCTGAGCCGGAGTGTTGGCAGAAGTATAGTTAAACAAGTTGCTTACCATATTTTATTCCTTTAATCCAATTTCGAATTTTTTGAGGTAGTCCAGTGGTTTGCGACCGTCGTAAACGATTCCATCAATAAACCCGTCATCAGGTTTTTTGTATCCATCGGTATCAGGGAGGTCGGAATCGATCAGATATCCATCATCAATCAGTTCCCTGGCGGCTTTTCTCCAAATATCCGGATGGTAGGTTTTTTTCGCGACTTCGTGATACCACTCATTAGGTTTGGGTTCAGAAATCTGCCCCCAGCGGCGCATTTGCGTAAGAAACCAGATGCAATGGCTGTAATAGGGATATGTGGCGTTGTAGCGGTAGAAGACGTTAAAATCGGGATAGTCTCGAACATCCCCTTTTTCAAATTCAAACGTACCGGTCATGCTGTTGGCAATGACTTTTTCATCGGCTCCCACATATTGGCTTTGGGCAAGCCACTTCACTGCCTGCTTACGGTTTTCAATGCTTTCATCCAGCCATTTGCCCGCTCGAATCAATGCCTTGACTACCGCGATGTGGGAATTGGGATTTTCTTGATTCCACGATTCTGTGACACCGAAAACTTTTTCTGGATTGTTTTTCCAAATGTCATAGTTGGTTGTTACCGGAACCCCGATCCCCATAAACACGGCTTGCTGGTTCCAGGGTTCGCCAACGCAATAACCTTGAATGGTATCTTGTTCCATGGTGGAAGGCATTTGCGGGGGAGGAGTAACCGAGAGAAGCACTTCGGCATTTGTCGTGCCTGTGGTATCGCCATTAATGTAAAAACCAGGATTGATGCCCGCTGACGCCAACCAATAACGCAATTCATAATTGTGTGTGGATACAGGGAAAACCATCCCCATGCGGAGCAGATCCCCTGAATATTTATATTCTTCCACGATGGGTTTGAGTGGTTTTGCCGTAATGGGGTGTTCAGGTTTTGCTTTTTGTAAGGCAGGATCATTCTTTTTCATCTGTTCCCAAATGTCGTTGGAAACCGTGATTCCATTTCCGTTCAGGTCCATGCTAAAAGCCGTAATGATATCGGCTTTTGAACCAATCCCAACTTGTGCGCCGATGGGTTGCCCCGCTAACATATGTGCGCCGTCTAATTCACCGCTGATAACCCGATCCAACAAGATTTTCCAATTGGCTTGGGCTTCCAAAGTAACAAACAAGCCTTCTTCCAAAAAATACCCCATCTCTTTGGCCACGACCAATGGTGCGCAATCGGTCAATTTAATAAAGCCGAATTTCAATTCATCCTTTTCAACATTCAAAACACCTGAAGAACTAACTTGAGAACATGTCATCAATAAAAAGGAAACAAGAAACCGTATTCCAATAGAACATTTATGTTTTGCTTGATTCAATTTGTATCCTTGGGCTTGTCGAATCAGGATTCGATTCACGTTGTTTGCAGCTTCACTCCATAAATTTCGCATAAATACGCTCACTTTCTATACAGTACGTGAATTGGTGGAGAGTTATGATTTTGACTATTGAGCAAACAAAATACCATTTTATTAACATGTTGATTACATTTCACTTGTAGAGTTTTATGGCTGTTGAAATTTGATGGACTGTTTAAACTTAATCAGTTCTTTGCTGCCTGTTGTATACAATTGGGCATTTTACATCCTTCCTCGATTGAAGAGATATTGTTATAAAAATAGGATCGTAATTAAATACAAAATAAGCAAAAGCCAATCAAATAAGACAATCTTGCAAAGCTTTTTTTTCATACATGTTTTTTTTGAAAAAGAACTATATTTCATTTATCATTTCATCATCTTACAATTTTTTGTTTTGAACATTTCCGTGTTCAAAATCATGCAATGTTCTAACACATTTCTGAAATAGAAATTGAAGCCATCTGTTTCTTATTAAACATTGCTGTTCAAAGATGAGGCTTTATCAGTTGAAACTCATACATCCACATTCATGCTGTTTTAAAAATCACTTTACTCTATTGCACTTACAAAAACGGTATCCATTTTGCAATTTATCTAATCACTACTGTTTGAATCAGTGAAAGAATTATGACAGCAAAAACCGTGAATACCGTTTGTCCTTATTGTGGTGTAGGTTGCGGCATGGAATTATCGGTGCAAGATAATGAGGTGACCCAACTTCGCGGCCAAAAATCACATCCTGCAAATTTTGGCCGTTTGTGCACCAAAGGTTTAACAGCCCATCAAGTTATTGATGCACCGACCCGTTTGTTGCATGCTCAAATCCGAAGTTCGCAGTCTGAGTCCTTCCAACAAATTCAAGCAAAAGAGAACATCCAAGTAATTGCGCAGAAAATTCGAACCATAATAGAACAATATGGCTCTGATGCATTTGCATTTTATGTGTCTGGACAGCTGTCATACGAAACTCAATATGTCGCCAACAAATTCTGCAAAGGCTATTTAAAAACCAACAACATAGACTCCAATTCCCGCCTGTGCATGTCGAGCGCAGCATCCGGATATAAATTATCGTTGGGAGCGGATGCACCGCCGGGATGCTATGAAGATTTCGAGTCGGCTGAATTGTTTTTTGTCATTGGGGCCAACATGGCAGATTGCCATCCGATCTTGTTCTCTCGGATGGTGGATCAAAAAGAAAAAAATGGAGCCAAGATCGTTGTTGTTGATCCTCGAAAAACGGCCACAGCCGAAAAAGCCGACATTCATCTACCTATCAAACCGGGAACGGATCTCGCCTTGTTGAACGGTTTGCTTTATGAACTGATCCGGTCGAAACGGATCGACTGTGATTTTATCAAGAATTACACAGAGGGGTGGGAGAATGTGGAATCTCTGGTTCAAGGCTATCCACCCCATATTGTCTCAGAAATTACCACTCTCGCGATTGAAGACATACAAACTGTTGCCCACTGGATGGGTTCCGCTTCGCGCTGGTTGACCCTTTGGACGATGGGTCTCAATCAATCCACCAAAGGCACGGCGAATACGAGCGCCATATGCAATTTGCATCTCGCCACTGGAACCCTATCCAAACCGGGATGCGGACCTTTTTCGCTTACAGGCCAACCCAATGCAATGGGTGGGCGTGAGGTGGGATACTTAAACCAGGGCTTACCCGGGCAGCGTTGCGTATCGGATGAAAACGACCGTGCATTTATCGAATCACTTTGGAATTTACCCCAAGGGACGATCTCACCAACACCGGGATTGGATACCATACAATTGTTTCGCTCTCTAGCGGAAGGAAACGTGAAATGCATTTGGATCATTGGCAGCAATCCCGTGGCGACAGTGGCCAATCGGGCCCATGTCATCGAAGGCCTTAAAACTGCTGAATTCGTGATTGTACAAGATGGGTTTCATCCCACTGAGACTAGTGAGTATGCCCATTGCCTATTGCCTGGAGCCATTTGGCCGGAATATACAGGAACTTTTGTCAATTCAGAGCGTTGCGTAAGCTTGATGCAGAAAGCATTAGACCCTCGCGGCGATGGTCTACCCGATTGGCAATGGATTACGCGGGTGGCCCAGGAAATGGGCTGGAAACAGGCGTTCTCATATTTTACTGCGGAAGATATTTTCAATGAAATCCGCCAAACCAAAAATCCTCAAACCGGATACGATCTTTCAGGTATTACCTATGAAAAATTGCACCAAAACCCTATACAGTGGCCTTACTCAGAAAACACACAAACCAGGGGAAAGCATCGTTATATTCAAGAAGATGGAGCCTATCGCTTTGCCACAACATCGGGAAAAGCTCTGTTTCACTCACAACCTTACGTGGATTCTGCAGAAATGCCGAATGATACTCATCCTCTAATTTTCACTACCGGTCGCCTTCCGCATCAGTGGCACACACGAACCAAAACAGGTTCCATAGCAACACTAAATAAATTAAACCCCTCTCCCTATTTAGAGATACACCCTGATGACGCCCGACTCTTCAATATTCAATCCAATCAACGCATTCGAATTTCATCAAAGAGGGGTACGGCAAGTTTGCCCGCCAAATTAAGTGAAAAAATTGCAAAAGGGACAGTGTTTGCCCCCTTTCATTGGAACGACACAGCCGGAGAGGGTTTGTGTGTAAATCATATCACTAATGATGCCGTGGATCCTATATCGCTTCAGCCGGAACTGAAACAGTGTGCCGTGCGCCTGGAAGCAATAGAAGAGAAGGAGAGTGCTATGAACGAAACCAATACAATCACTCTTACTCAAGAAAAAAAACCAAACGAATCGAATTCTTTTTCTTCTGAACAAAAAGAATATTTGGAAGGTTTGATGGCTGGATACCGTCAACAAGGAGGAGCCTTCCCGGGATCTTCATCAAATGCCTCACAGGAGGAAGAAGAAGTCTATGGCACACCACTCTCCGACCTCTCCAAAGAAGAACGTATCAAACACGAAGCAAATCCCCTCGATTTGTGGGAAAAGATGTGCCAACACGCCTCCGCCAAAAAATTTCCAGAGGGTGGCGATGTGTTTCGTTTCAAGTTTCATGGTTTGTTTTATGTCACACCTGCCCAGGAGGCGTTTATGCTGCGCTGCCGTATTGCCGGGGGCATTTTGAGTGCCGGCCAAATGCGGGGATTGGCGCAAATTGCTGAATCATGGGGAGGGAATTACTCTGATTTAACCACTCGCGCCAACATCCAGATTCGAGAAATTCAGCCTGAAGATATTATGCAGGTGTTAACCAAACTATACGACCTCGGTTTAACTTCACGAGGGGCGGGAGCGGACAACATTCGAAACATTACCGCATCACCAACATCAGGAATCGACCCCAGCGAAGTCTATGATGTGCGTTCTCTCGCCAAATCACTGCATTATCACATCTTAAACAATCGAGATTTGTACGGCTTGCCGCGCAAGTTCAATGTATCATTCGACAATGGAGGTGTGATTAGTGTGGTCTCCGATACCAACGACATCGGATTTCTGGCGACCCGGGTGGAAGAAGGACACGATGTGGAACCGGGAACCTATTTTCGCGTCTTACTGGGTGGCATCACAGGGCATCAAACTTTCGCCAAAGACACAGGATTATTGTTAAAACCCGATGAATGCATTCCAGCGGCAGTGGCTATGATTCGGGTTTACATCGAAAACGGCGACCGTACCAATCGCAAAAAAGCCCGTTTGAAATATTTGTTGGAACGCTGGGGATTTGACAAATTTCTGGAAGAAACCCAAAAGAAACTTTCGTTTCCCCTGCGTTATTTCCCTTACGAAAACTGTAAAAAACGTGCACATACCATCAAACATGGACACATTGGAGTTTACCCTCAAAAACAACCTGGATTGAACTACATCGGTGTGGTGATTCCTGTAGGGCGCATGAAACCAAAGCAAATGCGCGCTCTCGCCGAACTGGCTGAAACCTATGGCTCCAGTGAATTTCGGTTGACTGTATGGCAAAACCTGGTGATCCCTAATATTCCTGAAGAGCATATCGAAACGGTGAAACGCAAATTGGTACGTATGGGCTTTCACCACCGCAGTACTTCCATATCGGGTGGATTGGTGGCCTGCACCGGCAATACCGGTTGCAAATTTTCATCCACGAATACCAAAGGCCAGGCAATGGAATTGACGGAGTATTTGGAAAAGAAAGTGAAATTGGATTTTCCCATCAACATTCATCTGACGGGCTGTCCCCATTCATGCGCGCAGCATTATTGCGGGGATATTGGCCTATTGGGAACCAAAGTCAATCAGGATGGCAATCAAGTGGAAGGCTACAACATTGTCGTAGGTGGGGGAGTCGATCAAGACCAAGGGCTTGGACGGGAACTATTCAAACAAATCCCCTTCACTCAAGTCCCCTCACTCCTAGAGCGAATATTGAAAATCTATTTAGAGAAGCGTAAATCCGGTGAGACTTTTGTGGAATACACCCGGCGTCACGAGATTCGCGAGTTGCAAGAACAGTTTCAAAAGTAATAGAGAGGTAAGGTTTGAATGAATGCTCCCCGTGTACCCCATATCCCTGAAAATGCACCCTTTACACAGGAACAACGAGCCTGGTTGAACGGGTTCCTGGCGGGTTTGTTTTCATATCAGGAGATGGACCCACAAACAGCACCCGCCACAGAGCAACATTTGCAACCTCTCACGATCTTATTTGGCACTCAAACCGGCACCTGTGAAACCCTCGCCAAACAATTTGCCAAGCAAGCGGGCAAACGGGGGTTTGCGCCCACAGTGTATGATATGGCCGAATATCCCAAAGAAAGCTTGGCCTCAGAATCTCAAATACTGGTCGTTGCCAGCACGTACGGTGATGGAGACCCACCTGACCCGGTCAAAGAGTTTTGGGAATGGTTGAACAGTGAGCAAGCGCCGAAATTGGAACAACTAAATTATTCTGTTTTGGCTTTGGGTGATACCAATTATGAAAAGTTTTGCCAGTTTGGCCGCAACCTCGATCAACGATTTGAGGAACTGGGCGCATCTCGAATTATTGACCGCACCGATTGCGATGTGGATTACGAAGAACCTTCCGAACAATGGTTTGAATCAGTCTTGCCGAAATTGGATTCTGGGAATGGAACGGTGCTTGACGTGAAACCGGAAGATACAGAACCTGAAATTCCGGTTTATTCGCGAAAAAACCCATTTCATGCCCCATTGAAACGGGTGATCAATTTGTGTGAAAGCTCATCTACGAAAGATATTCGCCATGTAGAACTTTCGTTGTATGGTTCCGGTTTAACGTATGAAGTGGGGGATTCATTGGGTGTGGTTCCATGCAATTCTCCCCAGTTGGTGGATGAAATGATTCACATCCTGAATTTCAATCCAGACATGGAAATCGAAACTCCAAAAGATGGAACAATGCGGCTGCGGGATGCTCTCATCAACAGGTACGACATCACCAAACTGCACAAAAACTTCCTGAAATGGATTGGCGAAAAAACCAACGATCAAGAAATCATAAATCTTATAAAAACTGAAAACAAAAACGCTTTGGATGAATACATGTGGGGCCGTCAAATCATTGATTTGTTAATTGACCATGCGGATGCCTCCATTTCCGCAGAAGAATTGATTTCTCAATTGAAACCGCTTCAACCCCGCCTGTACTCCATTTCTTCCAGTATCAAAGCTCATCCCGAAGAGGTGCATCTCACCGTGGGCGTTGTGAAATACGAAACCTACGGACGTGACCGGCGCGGGGTCTGTTCTGATTATCTCTCTGACCAGTTGGAGATTGGATCCGAAGTTCCGGTTTATGTGAATGTATCGAAAAATTTCCGCCTGCCTGAAGATGGCCACCGCGCCATGATCATGATTGGGCCGGGTACAGGAATCGCGCCTTTCCGAGCCTTTCTCGAAGAACGTAAATTAATGGGTGCCAAAGGGAAAAATTGGTTGTTTTTCGGCAATCCCAACTTGTGCAGTGATTTTCTCTACAAAGAAGAATTGCAGGCGCTGCAGCGGGAAGGAGTCTTGCATCGATTGGACACCGCCTTTTCACGCGACCAAGAACAGAAAATCTATGTGCAACACCGCATCGAAGAGCAGGGGAAAGAATTGTTTGATTGGCTGGAAGACGGCGCGCATGTCTATGTGTGCGGTGACGCCAGCCGCATGGCCAAAGATGTGCATTATGCCCTACAAAAAGTGATTGCCAAGCATTCAGGACGGTCTCTCGAACAAGCCGATGAATACATCAAAAATCTCCAATCCGAAAAACGCTATCAGCGGGATGTCTATTGAGTATTGTATGGACTGTATCGTATGAGGTTTTCGTCATTTGTTTTTGGGAAGTTGGAAAGATAGTGATGACTCCACTAATTCATTTCGCCAATTTCTCCAACCATTTCCCGGCAACTTTCGCATTCCGGAATAGACAGCGGCGAATTGACTGTGGAATATTTCAAGGGCAACTACACCAACTCATAAATATCTCAAAGCATTATTCTGTGCCACTATATTGAGGTGTTTTGATTT
>CAZEZQ010000029.1:0-15769 GCA_964516245.1 uncultured bacterium
GAATGTCATTTCACCTTTGACAGACTGCCAGCATCTCATTCATTATACACAATCTTATCTATTATGAGTAATATCTAAAACATAGTATGAATTGTGAATTTATATATAAATATTAAAAAATAGGTTTCAAGGTTAAATAATTAGTGTTTTATTTCGCTCTTCAATTCAAAGATACAAAATTTTGCTGTAAGATAAGACAATCCGGAAAAAAAGTCTTTTTTGGAGCGCAGGCGTCCTCGCCTGCATATACATAGAGTGGAGAATTGGAGCGCAGGCGTCCTCGCCTGCATATACATAGAGTGGAGAATTGGAGCGCCGGCGTCCTCGCCTGCATATACATAGAGTGGAGAATTGGAGCGCCGGCGCTCTCGCCTTCATATACTTAGATTGGAGATTCAAAATTTTTTTTACTGTATATACCATAATTGATTTCTAGCTTCTAACACGCAAATTCTGAGAGATTGTCTTTCAGATTTTCAACTTAATTAAATCTTTTATATAGTGAGATTGAAGGATGAAACGTCGCCGGTTTATGCAATCTTTTGGTTTGAGAAGTATGGGACACACGATTTCGGGATGTGCAAGCTTTCCACAAACTTAAAATTCGAACCTAAGAACTTTTGTAAGGCAAAATACCATTTGAAAGACAAAATGACATGTAAGGCCACATGGATTTGTTTACTCGTAAATATAATGTAACTCCTTATGTTTTAACAGCATTGGTTGTGGTCATGTTTTGTCTTTTTCTTGGTACTGCTTATATATATTGGTATACTCCTGATTATCTGCCCACTGCTGCATTGGATTTTCAAGATTACTCACTTGGATTGTTTTCCGCAAATGAAACCATTTCAACTGTAGGAAAAGAGGGGACACTCGAAGTTCGCCAGGATTCTGTGGGCGATCTACGATATTTGCGTTTGACATTAGTTGATAATCAAGAAAAAGTAAGACTGAGAATCCCTTTTCAAGATAAATATTCCTCTGACAATCGATTGAAATTCCATTGGCGAAGCCAAGGAAATATATCATCTCTCCAATTGGAACTAATTGGCATTAAAAAAGACAAGGAGTTGCGTTTTACCACAACGGTCGATTTACCCCTCTCAGAATGGCATACCCAAACTATTAATCCAAAAATTTCGCAATCCTCTGAAAATGGTTACTTCAATCTCCAAGAAATCCAATTGATATTTACTCCAGCTACGGCAATTCAATTGGATATCCGAAGAATGGCTGTTGAATCTCTAACAGCAAAAATGCCCGTTTTGATTTTATGTTTCGTTTTGACCGCATCGATTCTTCTTTTGATAGTGAGAAGGCATACATATTATTTCTTCTTAACCAACGTACCATATTCTTTCGACCGATTTACTGAGAATCGCTTGGTGTTTTGCCTGGTGATATTGGGGTCTTTGTTTGTGTTTCCGCAGGTCATCAAATCAGGTGATCCTTTCAAGATAGGCATAATGGCGCTATTTCTTATTTTGCCTTTACTCGAGGAATTCTTGCCAATATCCCAACATGGAAGACGGTGGTTGTCTCTCCGGTATGTAATGTTGTCTTTGATTGTGATCGGTTGGCTGCCAATCGAATCTTCCCAGCCGTATTTTGGATATCTTCTGGCCTCTTGGATTCCCGTGATTCGAATTCTTGATTTCCTCATGGGTGGAATTGCCATTGCCCTTCAGAGTGCCGCCTATGGTATGAAGTACCTTTTTACAAACCATGGTTTCTCTTTTTTCGAATATCCATTCTGGCCATTTATAACCACGTTGGGGATTGTTGTTTTTGGAATACTGGTTTTGCTAAACCTCCGAAAACAAGAATCGGTGTTGCAAGTAACGAATCTTTATAAAACTCTCGAAAACAATTCTACGAATGCGGTCTACTGGCTGGATACAGAAGGAGCAATTCAGCATCTCAATGGCCGGTTGGCCCAATTGGTGAATTGTGAAAAAGAGGCTTGGAAAGGTAAGTTTCTTTCCCAATTGTTGCCCATAAATGGGTATGAACAATTTCAAATAGTAGCGCAATCAAATGAACCGCCATATCGGAAATTTCATTATCAACATTGTGATAAAGAAAATACAAACTATGACTTTGAAATTGTTGAGAATGCGGTTTACCAAGGCAAAGAGTGGATTGGGGTGTTGGGCATTCTTATAGACCGCTCTTTTGAACAACATGCAAAAAGGTTGGCGATTCTGTATAGTGAACGAGAGCAAAAGAGAATTGGAAAAGAATTGCATGATACTGTAGTTCAAGATCTAACCGCTACCGCCATCACTGGTGATATGCTAGTGAAAGAATTAAAGGAACAATCACCAGAAGAAGCAGACCGGATAAAGGAACTTATAGATTTTGTAGACCGGAGCACACAACATACCCGCCGTTTATCCAAAGGACTCTCTTTGGCCAACTTGGAGGAAATTGGGCTGCCGGCTGCAATCCAAGAATTGGCGAAATTGGCAGAAAAAAGCAGTTCAATTGAATGCCAATATAAAGGAACACATGAATGTCCGCCAATGGATATTGAGGCTCAAATGAACGGATATCGAATTATTCAAGAGGCGGTGACCAATGCCATCAAGCATTCGAAAGCGACACGGATCACAATTCGAATGACTGTAGAATCAGACCTGCTGTTAATCGAAGTCGAAGATAATGGAATTGGTTTCGATTTTGAGGCTCAAGAAAAAAATGGCAATGGATTGAAGCTTATTCGCTACCGTTCCGAATTAATTAACGCTACACTAAACATAACATCTTTGCTAAATCATGGTACAAAACTTTTTTGCCGAATTCCAATACGGTAAAGTAAGCAATCTTATGACTTTATCGAATTAGCAGAAGTTAAAACCTATTACTATGATGCGAACAAAAAAAATCCGAATTCTCCTGGTGGACGATCATCCACTCATTCGTTCGGGTCTGAAGCATACAATAGATTCTGAAGAGGATATGTGTGTATGCGGCGAGGCTTCAAATGTTGAAGATGCATTGGCAATAGTAAAAGATGAACCTGTCGACATCGTGATTGCTGATATCTCTCTTGAAAATAGCAGCGGCATTGATTTGATTCGCTATCTACATAAACACAACCAAGAAATACCGGTGCTTGTGATTTCTGTTCATGATGAGCCGGGCTACATTAAAAGGGCCTTTCAAAGTGGAGCCCGCGGCTATTTATTGAAGCGGGAATCTGTGCAAAAAGTTCCTTCCGCTATCCGCCAAGTGCTCAAAGGTGAAACCTACGCAGATGATTCTCTTCTCACGCAGACCACTTCTGAAAAACCTCCCGAAGAGATCGATGAGATTGAAAAACACGTTCAATCTCTAAGCAAACGGGAATCGGAAATTTTTCACCATCTTGGAGATGGAAAAAATCGAAAAGAAATAGCGGATTTGCTGAATATCAGCCTGAAAACGGTTGAAACCCACATTGACAAGATGAAACCAAAACTGAATGTGAATTCTGGTTTCGAATTGATTCATTTTGCCATCAAGTATTATTTAAGGGAAAATCAATAATGAGTCAATGCCATATACACAATCCGGCAAAAAGTCTTTTTTGGAGCGCAGGCGTCCCCGCCTGCAACACCATACAGCGTAGATCAGATACCTGCTTTACCATATATTGAGTGGTTATTTTCTGGATCGGACTTTTTGCCGGTTCGTCCATATAGATAAGGGGTGAAAAACTTGTGGGCGGCACTGGTTTTTCAACCAGTGCCGATCCATCCATATTTCATATAAGCTTCAGGCACAGGTTTCCGAACCTGTGCCACTCATTTCTTGCCATATTCCTTAACTAACTGACATTGAATGATGAGTGGGTAATAAATTTCATCAAATTGCAAAATTTGATTTTCGTTTAACCATCTCATTGTCTTTTTATGCTCAATCGCCTTTGCGGAAAAGAGCGATACTTGCCGTATGGCCGTGAATGAAATTTTGTCCACCAACCGGTCCCAATTCTCCCGCGCAAAAAAAGCCTGAGATGGGGGGAGCCCCCAATTTATCTTTCAATACATTTAAATCATGATTCGGCTCAGAATACATTTGAGTTCCACGTCCATTGCAAGAAAAAAGCAATGCGCCAGAAGTTTCGAGAGAATGATACGAGCCCAGCATGGCATGGAGATCGTCATCCGCACTCTCGGCGTCGCGGACATGAAATTGAATGGTAGTCCCCGGACGCACTTGATCCAAAACAGCGATTGAATAAGATTCTTGATCGACACCTACTATATTGCGAATCAAAAAATCACCCCTCTTGAATTCTTGCTTATATTCATCAATTACCCGTCCCACAAAAATACCTTGATCCACCAAATCGCGTTCGTTTGGCGGCAGTTGGTTATACAGTTCGTTTAATGCAAGAAACGCCGGTTTGCCCCCCAGTTCTTGAATAACATTGCGTTCCCCTTTGGTAATCATCAAGGGTTGGCCAATGGGGCGGCAACCTTGTGAAATGACAGATTCCACTACAATGTCTCCACAAATCGAAACTCCAACTCCTCCGTCGTTATACCATTGATCGTTTACTATGAGAACATTCTGGCCGGGAGATTTTGCGCTGCTGGCCATACCGCCAACAACAGGGCAACCGGGGATCGCTTGATTGATGCCATTTAACACTTGGTCGATACGCAAAGAAAACGGGTCGCCCAATAACAGCATACTGGTATCGACTCCGGGTTCTACTGAAAACGCTCTTCTCCAGTCTGCATCAGATTGAAAGGATTCCATTCGTTCTTGATGAATATGAAAAGGTTGTATAATCGCGCCAGGCAAAGAACCTAACCAAAGCGAAATCGCAGGCTCATTTTCAAATTCTTGCTGAGGACCCACGACTCCATAGGCCGAGCAGCCGATTAAGAAATCCACCTGAGTATCATGGTAAATTTTAGCGAGGTTTCTCTTTACATCATCCATATAATGGGAGGTGAAAAACAATACTCCCAAATTCGGTTTTTCATTATTCAGTTGAAAGGCGCAATCGGTAAGCAATTGATCGATTAGATCGTTGTACTTTTTGCTGGCTGAAGCTGCCGCGGCAATACGAATCATGGAAACTCCCTGATTGAGTTCTTTTATGTTTAATAATTTGAAGATGTTGGAACTATTAGAAAAGAATATCGTGCACTTAAATCAATGCAAGGGTATGGAATCTATGGCAGAGATTTGATTGATATTCTGCCTAGCGTCAAATCCCATACCTTTTATAATACATTTAATGATGTATGAAGAATGATTCATGGATTATAATTGAACAAAAATTGCGAATTAATTTGAAAGCAAATTTGTAGGAGTTTATTTTGTATGAAATCGTATATTCACTCTTTTATAACACTTGTATTTTTGCTGAGTAGTCTGGTATTTGCATTCGATGCCAATCCCCAGAATCAATCCTACTCATTCAAGCTGTATCCCTACGACGAAACCTTGGCGCAACAGTTGAATCAAGATCTTTCAGAAAGCAACATTCGTTTTGCTGAAGATCCCCCAAGAAATGAGTTTTATCTTGGCACCCTCCGTTGGGACCGGATGGAACGCATGGCGTTTTCGGCTCCTGGTAATGAGGGAGAATCGCATGAAGCGCGTGATGTCCCTTATGACACCAAAAAACACCGAATGCGCCAATTGGAAAAAGAAGCGCAACAAGAGAATGGGCAAAAAGAAGGGAATTTCTTTACCCGTTTGTTTGGCGGCGGATCCAAAGAGAAAAAAGAAAAAGAAAACAATGGCGGATATCAATCTACTGCTTCTCCTTACGATACAAAAAAGCATCGTATGAGACAGTTTGAGCAAGAAACTTCAAGCAGCGATACGGAGAATACAGAACAATCATTGGTTGATTCAGAACCAGATGAAGAAAAACAAGGTTTCTTTTCACGCTTATTTGGAGGTGGGTCAGAGAAAGAAGACGACAATAAAAATGAGGGGGATCAATCCACCGCATCCCCCTATGATACAAAAAAGCATGTGGTGCGAAAGGTGAATCAGAGCGGCACTGGTGAATCGCCGAACGATGAATCTGAGGCGCCTGAAGCAAAAGAAGCAGAAGAAGCACAAACCCAAGTAAAAAAGGAAGAGAAAAAAGGATTTTTCTCTCGCTTGTTTGGTGGTGGCAACAAAAAGAGCAAAAAAGATAATCCTTCCCATGATGGGAGTCCAGTTGTCATTGCAGCACCACCACCTAAAATGAGCAAACCTGTATTCGAGCAAACGAATCCACAAGAGCAGCAAGTTTCAGACAATTCATCAGAGCCGGCCGGTATGCCTCCCCAAGCAAAAACTTCATCCACGAATCAAGGTGAACCTGTATCGGTACCAGAAAATGAGCCGCAAGGTGCGCAAATGGTTGGTTTACAGCAAAGCCAGCCCCGCGAAGAGAAAGGTTTTTTTGCCCAGGTGTTTGATAGCATCAAAAAACCGTTTTCTGGTGGAGGAGGGCGTTCTTATACTATAGAATCTGAAATCGAACTTCCCACCGGCCGCAGTTTAAGCCTTCCGAGTGTAAAAAGCCGGGATGAATCAGAGTTAAAAACGATGTTTGTCCAGTTAGCAGCGCAAAGCTCCAAATGGATACAAGAAGGCAAAAGTGAGTCGGTACGGGCTTTAAACTCAGCCGCCAGCGCTCGCAATCCCCATGATTTGGAAGAAAAAATTCAACGCGCGAAAGAAAATCCCAACTGGTTAAATAGTAGATCGAGTCAAAGCATAGGTGAATTTGAAGGATCAAAACCCGGATTTTAAAAATCACATTTTTTAGCCTTTTTTCCAAATATTGTGATACACTTTCTGTAGGGAAATCTACTTTTTGGGAGGAGGCCGATCATGATTACATTTGAAATGGTGGTTTTTTGGAGCGTGGTAATATTGCTGTTGGCCTTCACCCTGACCACTGGCCGTGAACGATGGAACTTTGTCAAAGGGATCTACACCCACTGCGTCAAGGCATTAAAGAATCATCGTTATATGAATATGTTGGTGAGTGGGGATTTTCGAAAAGGCAAAAAGCGCATCGGTGTAGACAATATCACTACTGATGTGTCTCATAAACCATCACATCAAAAAAACACACCCAACCCGCGCAATTCATTATAATTCATATTTTAATCCAATTCCATATAGATCCTGTCGGGCTTCTATAGGTCAGCAGGATAGATTAATCTTTATGATGAATTGTTGTGTTGAAATATAGGAATTCCGCCATTTCTGATAGTCTTTATGTTTTAGTAAGAGGTCAGCGATCTATAGTAATTCCCCTCCCAAGATTGGGAGAGGTTAGGGGAGGGGTGAAAGGATATGAAGAGCAAAACTCTTAACCCCCTCCTAACTTTCCCCATTTCATTCTGATCTTTACCCACAAGTTTGGGGAAAGTTTTTTGCCCCCCTTATTAAGGGGGGTAAGCACCGCAGGGGCTGGGGGGATTCGGCGGAATGAGAAAAGCCAGATCCCCCCTAACCCCCTTAATAAGGGGGGAATTCCAAGTTTCACATTTTGTGGGTAAATCTCTGATTTCATTGGGAAGGGAATGAAAATATCATTCAATTTTTTTATAGTACACTTTATATGACTTTCCAGATGCATGTTTTATAAGGCTTTGTAAAATATGAATTTATATAGAACTCCCTAAGTTTCGTTGTGAGTTGATCTATTTGGGGTTCTAAAATTTTATCTTACACAAAAGAAAAATTTGATTATAATATTTGAATAGATTTCCAAGAATAGCGTTACTTTTTCGAGTAGAGTTCGTATTAATTATTTATTACGTCGTAAATGGAAGAATTGTTTTTTGAGATGTAGATAATTCTCTATCGAGTAAAGGGAATGATTGTGAAACATTCGGCAGAATATTCAATCGATCATCGAGGGACATTGGATGCTGTTTTGTGGAAGGATGAAGCGAGTAAGGAAAGCAGTAATTCCAATGTGTCAAAGAAAAATCAGGATATTGCTCTTGATGGCTTATCCGACGAACAACTTATGCTTTCCTGCCAAAAGGGCAAGTACGAAGCACTTGAAGAACTATACCGCCGCTATCATAGGCCGATGCTGATGTTCATCATGCGGTTGATTCAAAACCGGGAAATGGCAGAAGATTTGGTTCAAGAAACGTTTCTGCGCGTCTACAACAATCGGGATACCTGGCAGCCGCGCTCAAAATTCACCTCATGGTTGTATCGCATTGCGCGTAATTTGTGTATTGATGAAAAACGCAGATATTGGAACCGCCACGTGCATATGGATTCACAAATGAATTCTGTGGTTGATCCTGATGGAGTGTATTCGTTTGTGGAACGGGTGGAAGACAAAGGTGGAGACGCGCGCGAAACGTATGCATCGAAAATAGATGAAGATACGATCAAATCCGCAATCAATCAATTAAGTGACGAACAGCGTGAAGTTATCGTATTAAATAAATATCAGGGGTTGTCGTATATTGAAATTGCTGAGATTCTTGGTTCGACCCCCGAATCGATCAAGCAGCGCGCATACCGGGCCCATTTGAAATTGCGACAAATTCTTCGGCCCTTGCTTGAAGAATATGCATAAATAATTACGTTTTTTTTATTTATATTGAATTATTGATGGATTGGTGAAGATAGAATGATGAGCAACAAATCCAGACACTCAATTTCTGTACACGCTTGTATGTTTAATCATGAGTTATTGGTCGCCTACGCTTCTGGAAATGTTGATACCCACGAACGGGGGACCGTAGAACGCCACTTGGCCCAATGCGCCAAATGCCGGCGTGAAATTACAGAGTTGGAACGCGTTTGGTGGTCGCTCGATACGTGGGAAGAAGAGTGTGAAACCATTGAACCCCGGTTGCACGATCTGCGTTCCCGAATCGCAGCCAGCCAAAAACAAATCCCCTTGTGGCAGCAATGGTATAACCATCTTAATCAATATATCACGTCCGCATTTGACGCCATTCAAACCAAACCGGCACTGGCATTTGGAATGTTTTTGGTTGCGGCTTTATTTGCCGCGCCATTCGCGAAACAATATTGGGTTGAGAATCCCGAATCCAACACTCATGCCCCGGCAATAGCCCAACATACAATCGAACAAAATCAAAGTGTTCAGTTGGCTTCTAACCAGATCGAGGTGGCCAAAGCCACTGCTGAACAAAGTGTAATGACTTTTGATGAAGCGTTGGAACGCAGCATTCAAGATGAGAATCAATCCAACATAGAACGCAACCAACTTTATTCAGGATATCAAAATCTCCGTTCTGTCAATGTCGGTTATACACCAAACGCAAATGCTCTCCCCGCTCACGAGATTACGGCTGACCATCGGCCGAAGACCTACAATCCACTGATGTATTACGATTCTTACCCGGGAAGAATGACGAATTAATCAAATTACACGGCTCTCACCCTCCACGCATTGTGATGTCACCTGAGCTGTTTATTCCATTCGTCGCATCGTAAGGGATGCCGCGAAGGCCCGCGCCCAGCTCTTCCGCCGAAGTATCCGGACCCATGCCCAATAGGGTCCATTGGTTTTCTTTCATGGGCCGCAGCCCCAAACTTTCTGCATTGCCCGGCCAGAGGGCTTGGAAATTGTTGTCGTTGCCTTCGATCGAAGGTTCGTTATCGCCGTAAAAATAGGTCCCGGCCAAAGCCGTTACCAGGCGGTCGCTGGTGTTGGTGATTTTGCCGAAAAAGGGATCGTCGGGGATGGATGAAATATAAGCCACCGGGCTGGTGAGGTTTGCCATGATGCATTTTTGATTGCGCACCGCGTCATCCACATTGTCGGGCGAGCATAGCCCCCATTTCTTCACCCGGTCGATCAGTTGGCCTTCATCCCAAAAATCCACCAAAAGCGTACCTTGATCCAAACGGAACGATTCGATGGCCGTCGCCAGGCTTTTCATATCGGCTTGCGAACGGGCGACTTTGGCGCGCACTTGCGCGTTCAAAAAATTGGGCACAGCAATGGCCGCCAAAATGCCGATAATGGCGACCACGATCAATAATTCAATGAGCGTAAAAGCATGGGTTCTCTTCATCATCGCACCTATAGACTATGTAAGTTGGTTTTCATTTCCGTATATCTATCGTAGATGAATTGAAGAGAATTTAAAGAATAAAACGGCAAATTGAACCGTATGGCCAAGAAGAAGCGGTACGGGATTTATGTCGGTGTCGGGAAGCAGCCAATCTACTCCACCGCCGCTACTGATTTCGCCTCCCCCGATGGAGCCAATTCCTCTCTCCAATCGGTATGCGGCGCGCGATTCTCCACCAACCACCCCCACAATATCTTGCCGTAGGTTTGGTATTCCATATTGTGCCGCTGATACAATGGTTGCAGCAGTTTCTGCACTTTGGGTAGGTGATAACAGGGAATACTGGGAAAGTAATGGTGTTCCAAATGATAATTGGAATACAAATAGGCTTTGTCCCAAAACCAACTGCCTTTCATCAGGGTCGACCAGGCAGCGATATCATTTGGATTGATATTGTAATGCTGCCCCACCCGATTGATGGTAAACGCGATGGGGAACACAAAGAAATAGGGAACCGCATACACTTTCAGAAACACCCACCAACCGGTTAGCGTAATCAGCGCAATCATAATCGATATATGTAACGCGATGGTAACCTTGCGCTCAAACGCAATCTGCTTCTGTAGTTCTTCTGGGTATGTGCGAGCCTCTTTGGCCGCTCCCCGGAAATAGATGGGGAACAAAGCGGGAGTCATATACAACAATTTATACCAGCGTGCATTGATCTTGGGCGAGAGATGAGCCCGTTTGGGGTCGTCATCCCAAGTGCCCAATTCATCATGGTGATCCAAATGCCAACGGGTAAACTGGGTGCTCGAAATCCCACTCGGTAAGGCATACAACCATGACAGCATCCGGCTAATTGCGGGTCTCTTCTTCTTAAAAACCGCATTATGAATCACTTCGTGCAGCAAAGTGGTGAAATCAAAAATAATAAATCCGATCACAACAGAGCAGGGAAGCCAAATCCAAACCGCATCAAACGACACTGCCAGATAAATAGCAATCACCAGAAGCACCAACTGGCGAAACACTATTGCAAAGTGCTTCCAAGCCACCGGCGTATTCAGCTCCCGCAACGTCTCCCGGGGGATCGCATTCGCCAACTCACGGCGAAACTCCCCCAATTGCTTATAATAATAGCGTTGCTTCTTGCGCGGCCTATTTTGCGAATCATTTCTAATATCGTCAGTCATACTCAACCAAACATTCTTAATAAAGCCAAAAATGTAAAATTGTAGGGTGGGCTTCAGCCCACCAACAAACACCTCGAGTAACCAATAAACTTACTTCCCCCATTATCAAGGGGGGCAAGGGGGGATCCATCTCCATAAAAAACCATCACCGTTATCCTGCTCATCCTATACTTCCTGGCTATCCTGATTCAAACAATTTTCAATTATATTGTAATCTCCCAAATACCCTCCAACAAGGAAATTATCCGAATGAAATGCTGCAAAACCGCTTCGATCAAAATTAATTCTCTCTTTTGGATAAAATCTCATCAAAAATTTTTTACGTAATTTTCACTCCTAAACTTGATCGATTGAATAAAGATATGAAATTATAATCGTATAAGAATCCTCAATGATTGAGAATTTCCCATGTATTATCTCATGAAAACCTGTTTATTTATATTACCTGTTTTGCTTTTCATCACTACACCTCACTCCATGACAAACCAACCCTCGTTTGGTTTGAATCATAAAACCTGGTCCACGGTAGATGGTCTCCATACAAACTTTTGCTCGACCGTAGAAATAGCGCCCGATGGAAGCATCTACGTCAACCATGGTGATGACAAGTATATGAGTGTTTTGGATGGGTTCTCTGTCAAACGGATACCGGGCCCTGGGTATGATTTTAAGATTCCTGTTCGTGTAATTCAAAGTTCCAACAATCAATTATGGGCAAATTGGATTATGAAAAGTTCCGTTAACGAACATTGGAAATATTACTTGGATGGCGTTCAACTCTTGCAAGAGGGTCAATGGAAAAAATACAAAATTGATGAATTGCAATCCCACGGGGAACAAATAGAGTTGCTAGTTTGGAAGGATGAACGGCTCCCGCAATTTTCACCCACAATCGAAAATCACGTTCTTGTAATCGATCAAAAAAAAATTATTGAATATGATGTCATTCAAACTGAGAAACAAATATACAAACAGGTGAATGATACAAATCTTGGGTTGTTTGTTTCCATTCAACAAGCATTGGATGGTGGCTATTGGATCACCGGGCAACAGGGCCTTGCCAAACTCAAGATTGATCGTTCCCATGAACCACCCAAGATTGAGTGGAAAGAATATCTCTTTCCAGAACACCTGCATGTTACCGTTTTGGGCACACTTTATGAATTTCCAGCTGGAAATATGTACGGCGTGGCGCTCGATTCAGAAACCGCCAACAAGGTGCTGCTTCAATTTTCCGAATCGAATTGGCAGCGCATCTCTTTGGAGGCCTTGCCGGATGATACCACTCCCGATCTGATTTGGCCGGGAGGCGATGGATCGGTTTGGTGTTATTCAATAGAACAAAATCAATTAATTCAAATTGCCAATGGGCAGCTGCAAACTCATGAGTTTTCAAATTTTCGCAGCATTACCATGCAAACGAATGGAGTGTTCTGGTTGCCCAAGACATGGAACCTGAATCGATTTGCCCCCAATCTATGGCAAATTGACAAGCGTTTTCAACCCATCAATGGCTTGTACACCAATCAAAATTTATACCTTGATCCTGAAAATCGCTTTTGGGTCATTGACAAAGCCGGGGTGCATCGGCTTCAAAATGGGAAAATCAAACAGTCTTACCCCTGGCCCTCTAATCTTTCGCTGCATCTCTGGGGGACTTCGATGGCCATGTTATCCGATCAAAAAATTTTGATAGCCGGTCTAGATACTGTTAATAATAGTATGCTCCTACTGAATCCAGAAACCGCTGAATTTCAACCAATACATCATCCCAATTCCAACAAATGGTTTCGCAATATCAAACGAATGAATCATGGTGAAATCGTTGTGGAAGCTTGTGTCGGGTATCAAACCAATTTTTCGCTTGACTACTATGATTTATTCGATGGCTCAGAGTTTCAACCCATTTTGAAACCTTACGAAAACAGAGAAGAAAGTGTACTTGAAGATTATATCATCCATCAAAATAGCGATGTTTGGCTTGCCACCAGCCGCTATTTGCTCAGGTATCAAGATGAATCCTATCAGCGTGTAGGTGATGAAAAATTTCAAAAAGAAGAAAAAATCACCACCCTGTTTGAAGATGCGCAAGGAAGGCTGTGGTTGGGGGGTGCAAACACCCTATTCAAATTGAACAACAATCGCATTGAACCCGTTTTGCAAAATACCGGGACAATTCGTTCCATCTCTCAATCCAAGAATGGAAATATCTGGGTGAGCTCTGATATTGGAATTCATTGCAACAATGAACAATCTTGGGTGACTTACACGGAAGAGGATGGGCTCCCTTCTTCCTCCATCCAACAAGTCGCAGAAGACAATTCAGGAAACATCTGGGCCAATACCTCCATCGGGCTCTATCGATTCTCATCTGAATCTGATGTAGATGCGCCCAATACCTACTTGTCTGCCGAACAAAACCTTCGTCTCATCCCATCCGATGGCGAGGCCCGCTTTGTCTTTTCTGGAAAAGACAAATGGAAATATACCCGTTCCGAACGATTGTATTTTTCCCATCGAATCAATCAACAAGAATGGTCTCCTTTTCACAATGAAACCGTGGTGTCGTTGTCCAATCTTCCGTATGGCAGCCATCAATTTGAAGTCAAAGCCATGGATCCCAATTGGAATGTCGACTCTACCCCGGCCCGCTGGGAATTTACCGTGGCCTATCCCTGGTACCAAGAACCCATTTTCATTCTGTTCTCCATCATCATGGCTGCCGTTATACTTATTCTGGCTTGGCTGCACTTGCGGAATTATCTCAATCTCGGTCAGATGGTTGAAGAACGCACTTCTGAATTACAATCAGCAAATCAAAAACTGTTAGAGAACCAAAACCAATTGCGTTCGCTGGCAAACGATCTCATCCTAACCGAAGATCGCGAACGAAAAAAACTAGCCGCCGATTTGCACGACCGCATCGGTCAATCACTGGCCTTTTGCCAGGTCGAAATGGATGCCATGCGCGATACGGCTGAAGATCATAAGATGAAATCCTTCTTGGAAAAAATGTCTCATGAAGTAGAACAAACCATAGAAGATACGCGTTCCCTGTCGTTTGAACTCAGTCCACCCGTTTTGTATAGCGTTGGTTTGCAATTTGCGCTGCAAGAGCTGATCAATAAACTTCATGAGAAATATGAATTGGATGTCAATCTCGATTACCAAGCCGAATCAGAACGTTTTACAGACGACCTCAAATCTTTTCTTTATCGCGCAGTGCGGGAACTGCTATTCAATGTCATCAAGCATGCCGATACCCACAAAGCGTACGTTCAAATCCAACAGCAAGATAACTGCGTAAAGGTGGTGGTTTCCGATCAAGGCGCAGGGATGAAAGAACAGGCTATCAAACCCAGCGGCTTTGGCTTGATGAGCATTCAAGAGCGAATCACCTACCTGGGCGGGACCTTTCACATCGAATTGTCAAATCCATCGGGTACTACCATTTCCTTCTCCGTCCCCTATCAAGGCCAAAGAGATGATAGCAACCAATAAAATCCATTTGTGATATTGAATCGGGAGACCAAATGGTTAACGTGAATCGGGAGACCAAATGGTTAACGTGAATCGGGAGGTCGAATCGGGAGGGCGAATCTCCTGATGAGCCGGCATCTCTCAATACTTTTGATTCACCAGCCAAGGCTCGGCGGGAGCCTCGCCCTCCCACTTTAGTCAATAACATTGTGATAGTCACTTCCCGATTCATACTCCAATGGAGTATAACCCGATACTCCATTTTTATCAGGAAAATTAGTAATTTTCAGAATAGAATTCAATTTTTGAAATCTCTATGATTGATGTAATTCAATTGAAAGGAGATTTGTAATGTATCCTAGAAGAAAGAAATCAAAGAAGCATTCTGCATTTACACTCATCGAATTGTTGATTGTTGTCGCCATTATCGGCATTCTCTCTGCCATTGCTGTCCCCAATTTTCTCAACGCACAAACTCGCGCGAAGTTGACTCAAATGAAAGGGACATTCAACAACATGGTCAAGTTTCTAGAAATGTACCGTATGGATCACAACGAATGGCCAGTCCACAACAATGCGCCCAATCAAAATATGTGGATGACCACACCCATTGCCTATGTCTCCTCACGCCCCTACGACGTATTTCAAGATTTTCATGCTGGAGCGGAAAAACAACCTTGGGCTCACTACGGCAAATCAGAACGGTTTGGTTGCCCTCATTACGAAAAAGGTACGTATCGTAATAATGATTATTGGATTATCGCTATTGGACCTGATGGGGTCTGGCAAAGCACGAGCCAATATACTACCAAAACCTATGACATCAGCAATGGCTTGGTCAGCAAAGGCGATATGTATGTGGTTGACGCCGATATCAATTACATTTTCCACTAAAAATTCAGCCAAAAATAATTGAATTTTTACATTTGCAAGATCAGGCAATATAGGTTCAGGTATTGTAGATACAGACATTGTAGATACAGACATTGTAGGAGCAGACATTGTAGGAGCAGACATTGTAGGAGCAGACATTGTAGGAGCAGACATTGT
>CAZEZQ010000030.1:0-15738 GCA_964516245.1 uncultured bacterium
GCGCTCCAAGATATGGTATCATAAAACGGTAGATTATACTTTTTGCCGGAATGTCAGCAATAATAGATTGAGTAGGTGGAGAGTTGAATTTATTATTAAATAAATGACATGTCCAACGATTGAGTCATTTCTCAGGGGATTCCGCCACGCTCTCGAGATCCGCCAGCTGTTTGATCTTTTCCCGCAAAAGCCCATTAACACTGTCTTTTTCACTCTAGCCCCAACTTCATCCCCAAATAATTCTCATAAATCCAATAAAACTGAACCAACGATTGCACATCGATCCACTCATCTTGGGCGTGCAAATTTCCTACCCAGGGGCGGGACATCAAAACGGGAATATCATAGGCGCTGATGAAGCGGGCGTCGCTGCCGCCGTGATCGCATACGTATTCTACTGGCTGATCGATTACTTCTTCAATGGCTTCTTTGTATTGAGGATCAGGGGCCAAATGAGTGGGCTCGGCGCTGATGATCACTTTGGTCTCAACATCATCTCCCATAATTTCTTTGACTTTCCTCAACATTTGATCAACCGTATGGGGGGCGGGGAAGCGGATATCCAACACCGCCCTGGCGTTTTCTGGGAGGCAGTTGTGGGTGCGGTTGTCGGTTTCGATCACCGTAATGGCGCAGGTGGGGTGCCAATGGTCTTCACGATATTCAAATGAATCAAAATAGCGGCGCAGTTGATCGAAGCGCTCCATCAAGACCTCAATTGAATTCTTGCCTAGCCAGGGGCGGGCCGCGTGTCCGCCAATGCCATGGCTCTGGAGCGAAAGATGCAAAATCCCCTTTTCTTCAATTGTGATTTTGTTCATCATTCCCCCGTCTGGAATCATGGCCATCCGGCAGCGTATCCCTTCCTCTTTGAACAAATAACCAATCCCAGCTTCTCCACCAATTTCCTCATCGGAGGTGATAGCGATTCCCAATGGAACATTTTGATAATGGGAATGTATGTGGCAAAACAATTCCAGCAGCATTGCCAGTGAACCTTTCATATCCCCGGCGCCCGGTCCATAAATGCGGCCATCTTCCAGATGGGAGCGGTACACGCTAGAGTCAGGATGGTCTACCACATCCAAATGGCCGCACAATAGAATTTCGATGTTCGTACATCCCTTCGCAGCAGCAATGAGTGACTGTTTCCCTTGGTGGGAAAATTCCTGCACGGATACAGTCTCGATGGAATCCAAATGATTTTTTACAAATTCAAAACACCGCAATTGGTCGTCAGGCCGCGAATGGCTGCTTGGAATCAGGATCAAATCACGGGTCAACGAAACCAAACGGTTGCGTAGATCGATCTCTGCCTGGTTAGTCACGGTCGTAATCTCCTGGAATTGATTCGATGGCGCTGATTTGCTTGAACACCTCTTCGCACTCTTCCACCGTGTTGCCCAGTGCCAAAAACTGGCCTTTGGCGATGGAGTTGTCGTTTTTGGGGTTCAGATTGATGGGGATGATCCCTGAGGCATCATTGGGCTGAAAGCACAATCCATGACGTTCAAGAGAATCCAATATTTCCTGGCTGGAAGGCAATGTGTTGAACCGAACATTGCGCATCACCCAGGCGCCATCGGGCTTGAAATAGCGCGCCAGCAAAGCGGGATAAGTGGCGCCGGTTATTCGCGCATTGATTTCACACAAGCGAATTTCAATCTGGCCGTCACGCTCGATGATATGAAAATCGGCACTCGCAGTCCCCCGGTAACCTTGCTCATAGAGCCACTGGGCCCCAATCCCCGCCTGGCGAAATAACTCGTTTTGCGATTCTTCTTCGCCTGCCAAAGAAGGGGGAGGCGCAATGTTCCCTTCATGCACGCTTTCCCGGCTCAAAATCTGCTCGGTGAGATCGTACAAATCGACCGTATCTTCACCAACAAAAATCTGCACGCTGGGTGATCCCAAAATATGCACCCCCGGCAGAGTTTCATCCAGCCATCCTTGCACCAGGCATGGCCCTTCGTAAAACAAATAATCCGGAATGGATTGAATAAAGGGCAAATCAACACGCTGCATCCCAATTCCCGATGCACCTACCTGCGCCTTCACCACCGCCTGTCGATACCCCAATAGTTGCAATTCATCCAAACATTTCTCAAGGTCCGAGGCTTCATGGGCGATCTGGGTATCAAATAAAGGCAGATTTTGATTGGACAGGTATTGATGCAGAAGATACTTGTTGTTCCCTCTGCGGCTGCCTTGTGGAGAGCTGATCAAGCGCTTCTCGCAGCCTTCCGCTATGCGTTCCAGATTCTGATCCACCACAAATCCATCGATCCACTCCGCGGGGAACTTCGCAATATGTTTTAGAAATGCTTCCAACTCAGAGGGAATATTTTCGTGGGGTTTGGGGATCGTTTGATAGATCAATTTAGGGGCGATATGGATTTCTGGAAGGCGCAGCTTCAAATCTTTTTCAAAATAATTCAACAGTGGAGCCACCGGCTCGCGCTCAAGCACCAAAAGATTTTGACGGCCCTGAAATAAGAGATTCAGGATAGGAACCAACCGCCCCCCATACGATTCAATGGTCCCCACGGTATCACGCAAATCCTCAGTTTCATCTTGATTGCCGAAAAACAGCGCCAAAATATTCGCTACATAAACCGCACTCCGGTTCCAAAATGCGGGCAAGTGCCCAGGCCGTCGCCGTATTTTTGGAAGATTTTCGATTTTCTGGTTGTTATGCATAAAAGAGTTTTGTTACATTTATGTTGTTTATCTTATAAGTCCAGTTTACAAGTATAGCGTTAATTTTGAAATAATGGTTTTGATGAAGAAGAGATTCGCTTATAGTTTCTATCCAACCCATTGTCATTCACGTAAGGGATTTTGCTGTTAGGATGGCAAGGTTGAAAATGCGCTGTGGCGTGCTCCCGCTGAGCCGTATGCTTTTATCAGCGTGTACAAACAACATTTGAGAATCACCCTAACCAATAGCGAAATTGGAGGAGAATAGATTCTTTTCCCACTGTTTTTTTCGATGTTTTTTGTTTTGTATATTGGATACCAATGCAAGGCTTACAGGTAGTGCGATGCATCTTCAGGTCCAGCCCGGATTAGGTACCGATCCAATCCCAAAAGTTATAACACCTGCTCTGACCATTGCTGCCGTTTCCCATCCAATAGTAAAGTCACATGATTGAGAATGTCCCGACCCAGTATTCCGCATTTCTCTTCGGTCAAGAGATATCGACCTCGGAACGCACGGTTCAGAAAAATCATGTCAATCCACACAACGGAGGCCATGCTCTTGCTCCCGTCAAAACCCATTAATTCGTAATACACATCGGCCAGAGGAGATATTTCGAGTGCTTCAATAGAGGCGTGAGGAAGCAAAGTTACGTCCGATCCTGTATCCAAAAGCATTAGTACATCCGAAATCGTAGATCCAGAATCTGGATTGCGAATCACAACTCGGGCAACTGGAGCTGGTGGATTGAACAGTGACGCTTCATAATCCAGCATCGGTAGTGACCTCAATGACCTGCTTGGCAAAGTCGTCGGCCTGTTCCGGACGCATCAGGCGTGGGCTATAAATATGCGCTTTCGACGCACTCTCAAGGTCGGGAATGACAACTAAGACCTTTGTTTTCTCAGGCAGTGTCACATTTTCACAAAGCCGAATTTGACCGTTTTCAACAATGCCTTCAAACGTTGAGGCTGGCATAATTTACCTCCTGTAACTCTGCAGAGCGAACATCAAATGGATTGTGTTTCTACTCCTGAGCATTGATCTCGCCTGACACCCAACAATAGGTGGGTATGTTTTTATTATCTCAGTTGTCGTTAGTTTTAGCAATAGATGAGCACAACCATTCATATTTCAAATAAAACCATTGAAAAGCCTTACCCCTAGTCTCAACCAACATTGCTGTTTTCACCGCATCCCTTTAGAGTGGGGCTGCCCCATTCACACAAGCATTACCAGGTGGCAAACTGATCACTCGATATCTCAGTAGAGAACTGGGAAGAGATGTAGTCCTTTTTGATTATATTCAATGTGAGGTAATTCACCAAACACCAAGATTTGCTTATAACAAGTATTCAAATCAAAAAACCGTAATTAGTTTGGACGAACAATGGTTTTTGGGGATAAATTCCCATAAAATCTCTTTAAATTACATTTCTACGTTTCGTGAAATCGAAGGGTACTTCAGCAATAGCCTTACAAGAATTTCATCAGCAGCCATACGTGAAGAAGCCCGAAAAATCTTTTGGGGACGCATAGATGGCTTGCTTATCGAATTGGATATGCTCGATCAAAGTGATGTCGATAATTGGAAACGGTTCTAGTGCTCCATGACATTTGAATATATGACATTTGAAATTGTCAAAGGGTAGCATCGGCTTCCAGCCTGCTTTCCAAAACCTCATCAATGCTCGGGTGAAGTATCGATCACCACTGCCGGGCCAGCGCCTTCAGGTTCGCGAATGGTGTCAATCATAAATTGTGACGATTCGCTGGGGGCGGCGCACAGTGGAGTCAGCGTCAGGGTGACGGCCATATTAAGCAGCATTCCAATAGTTCCGATCCCTTGGGGATTGATACCATTGGTTAAGATGCCGAAGGTCCAAGTCTGCATCCCAAAGAAAACAACTGCGATAATGTAATAGGCGGTGAATCCAATGCCGGCAATCATTCCGCAAACGGCGGGGATGGTTCCCACCCGTTTGCTAAAAATGCCTAGCACAATCGCTGGGAAGAAACTGGCTGCCGCCAGTCCAAAGGCAAACGCCACTACCTGGCTAACGAAACCGGGTGGATAGATTCCAAACAAGCCCGCCACCACAACCGCCAATCCAATTACAGTACGCCCTACCAACAGCCGTTGCTTTTCTGAAGCGTTTGGATTGATAACCCGATAATATAAATCATGGGCTACGCTGGACGAAATAACGAGCAAAAGCCCACTTGCAGTCGAAAGAGCAGCCGCCAACCCACCGGCGGCCACCAAGGCGATAATCCAATTGGCCAGATCGGCCATTTCGGGTGTGGCCAGCACAATAATATCGCGGTCTGGGCCAGAGAGGCCTTGTTCGCGCATGGCTTCACGTCCATCCACCCCCCGGTCACCGTTGGTATCGATCCATTGTTGATGCCTGCGGGCAATGTTTGAGAGTTCGCTGGCAGTCAAACTGCCGCTGCGGTAGATCTCGTTTTCAGGTCCGGCCGAATAGCGTACGACTCCATCACCGTCATCAAACCATAAGATCAGTCCGGTTTGTTCCCAACTGTGGTACCATTCGGGCAACTCGGCTTCGGTTTTCCCGTTCAGGCTCTGAATCATGAAATAACGGGCAAAGGCGGCTGTTGCCGGTGCGGTGAGGTAGAGCAGGGCAATAAAAAAGAGAGCCCAAAAGGCGCTCCAACGGGCGGCGCGAACCGATTTGACTGTGTAAAAACGCACAATCACGTGCGGCAATCCTGCGGTTCCCACCATCAAAGCCAGGGCCACCAATAGAACGTTAATTCTATCCCAGGCTCCCGCGAAGGTTTCTGTATAGCGGGTAAAACCCAAATCGGCATGAATCTGGTTTAACTTTTCCAGCAGATACACTCCTTGCTGGCCATCGGCGTATTCTGGATTAAGTGTGCTGCCCAAACCCAGTTGAGGCATGGGTTGGCCGGTGAGTTTGATGCTGATGGTAATCGCGGGGATGAGAAAGGCGGTAATGAGTACCCAATATTGGGCCACTTGGGTCCACGTAATGCCTTTCATCCCACCCAAGGTGGCATAGATAAACACAATCGCCATGCCGATGGCCACACCCACGTTGATATCGACTTCCAAAAAGCGGCTGAACACCACACCCACGCCGCGCATCTGTCCGGCCACATAGGTGAAACTGACGAAGATAGCGCAAAGCACCGCCACCATGCGGGCGATGTTCGAGTCATAGCGATCCCCGACAAAGTCAGGCACGGTGTAATGGCCGAACTTGCGTAGATAGGGGGCCAGTAAGAGCGCCAAGAGAACATATCCGCCGGTCCATCCCATGAGATAGACTCCGCCAGAGTATCCCATGGTTGAGATCAATCCCGCCATCGAGATATACGAGGCGGCGCTCATCCAATCGGCGGCGGTGGCCATACCGTTGGCGGGGGCGGGTACACCACGCCCGGCGACATAAAAGCCTTTGGTATCTTTCACCCGGCTCCACCAGGCAATGGCGAGGTAAAGGCCAAAAGTGATGCCGACAAACAAATAGGTCCACAATGGTACGCTCATGAGCCAGCCTCGCTTTCATTTTTAATGGATTCAAGTTCTTCGTGATGTTTCATGTCGAGACGGTTTAGAAGCAGGCAATACACCAATATCAAAATAACAAAGGTTACAATACTGCCTTGCTGGGCGAACCAGAATCCGAGCGGGAAACCGCCTAGATGGATTGCGTTGAGAAAATCGGCGAACAGAATGCCGCAGCCCAAACTTACAAAAGCCCAGATGGCTAACAATATCCCCATGATCTGCAAGTTTCGGCGCCAATAACGGTCAAGCAATTCATGGATGCGGGGATCGTGCAGGTCGTATTGGCTATTTGAATTGGATTGATTTTTGTTTTCGGCATTAGGCAAAACAGAGCCATTCGAGTATTCATCACTCATGATCTCATACTCTCCAAAAAAATATTATAAAATTGTGAATGTTTAAGTGAACATCATTTCATAATTCTCAAAAAAGAAAAGGTGTCTCATAAGAAAAGAAATAGAGATTTGAAATTGAAATGACTTGATATTTGTATCAACAGGCCACTCATGATAACAATTTGATAAATCCGAGTTTGAGAGTAAAATACAAAGATCATTAAATCAATAAATGAACGAAATTTCGGTAAGTTCTGAAATCAGCAGAACAGAAGGTTATAACCATAAATGAAAGGGCTCTCTATGAGGTTGATTCGTATTTTCTTGTTTTTGATTGTATTGATGCATGGATTTATAGCGCTAGGTTTGGCGCAAGAAGCCAGCCAGCAAGTCAACCAAGCCACCGATGCCGCCGCGGCAGCGGCCACTCCAGCACAGGCGACCGAATCACAGCCCACTCCATCACCAACCGAAACTGCGATTAATCCTGAAGAAGATATAGCGAAAATCCAAGAAAAACAAAAGACCATCAAAACTGAAATTGAAGAAGCCAAGGCCAATCTGGTGATCAAAGAAGTAACTCCTCCCGAAGCCATCATGACGGCCTATCGCAATCAATTGGATCTATTGCAGAGAATTGAAATCACCTATGGCCAACGAATCACGGCTTTGGAGCAATACAAAACCTTGCAGCAACAAAAAGAGCAATTCGGCGAGCAGGTTAAAAAATTCGAAGAAGAAAAACCAGAACAAACACCATCGTTTTTAGAACTGGAGCGTCTTCGGGGAGAACTGAATGCCGAGCGCAACCGGAAAGAATCAGTTCAAACCAAGGTAGAAATAGCAAAATCCGCGCAGGAAAGCGCCAAAACCAATTTAGCGGAAAGGCAAACCCAGAAAAGCGTACTGCAAGATAAAATCAACAACACACAAGAAGAAGCCCAGAAGCGCGTATTAGAGGCTCAACTCAAAACGCTGAATTTGCAAACCCGCTTGGCGCAAGAAACCTTGCGGCTGCGCCAGGTGGAACATCGGGTGGCCCAATTGGCGCAAGATGCCTACCAAAGCAAACTGCAGTACTTGGAAAAGCAATACCAATTTTTGGAAGAAAACGCACAATTCGGCGAAGAAGACCTGAAACAAATTCAGCAGCAATTGCAGGATGAAGAACATGCATTAAAGCGGCAAGAGGATACTCTTCTCAAGAAAAAAGACATCATTCAGAGCCGTTTGGAAGCAGCGCGGGCGAAATTGGCACGGCCGGATGCCACTCTGGCCGTCGAAGAAGAAGTTAAAGCCCGCATATTGGAAAATGATGAAAACCAATTCAGAATTGTCACCATTCAATCCAAACTTGAATTAATTGCAAAACGCCGGACAGCCTGGGAACGCCGGTATGAAATCTTCAACAATTTGGCAAGCAATGAGCAATACGAAAGTTGGAAACAAGATGCGCGTGCTGTGATTGATGATTTGGATATGCGTTTGCGCCAAATTGCCAATGATCTTAGCATCAATCAAAACACCTTGTCTCAGATTAACACCAAAATCGACGGCATCGGAGATGACCCCAATAAAATTCTTAAACATCTTCAAGCCCAGCGAGATGATCTGCAGCAAATCAATCAAACCTATTTGGACCGCCAGAATGAATTCCAAAAAACCCGGCGTCTGCACGAGCAACTGGTGGGAGAAATTAATCAACGGATCGCCGCTTTAACCTTGGAAGAGCGGATGGAGCGGATTCTGCAATACGAATGGATGCAAAACACTGTTCGCACTTGGGTCAAAGTGGCTGTAATCTTCTTGGTGGTGTTTTTTGCATTGTTTTTTATTCGTTGGTTTATTGCAAACTGGTTGAAAAAATTTGCAGCAAGGAAAGATGCCGTGATCGCGCCTTTCATTTTGGAAGGCATCAAACGTATCCGCACATTTTTCTTTTTCATGGTGGCCCTGTTTTTCTCCACACCCTATTTGGCCATGCCTGAGAATTATCGTTCAAATTTAACCATGGCTTTGTATGTGGTTTTGATAATACAGGGTGGAATCCTAATCAGCTATATCTTGCGATCTTGGGTGTTTCATCATTTGGCGCGCCGGGCCAAGCGTGACCAAACCACTATGGGCGCTCTTGCGTTTTTTAATTTTCTTATTCAATTTTTTGTGTGGGCGATCGTCGTATTGTCTGCGTTGAATGCCATGGGGAAAGATGTTACCACCTTAATCGCCGGTCTTGGTGTCGGCGGTGTGGCGGTCGCCTTAGCTTTGCAGAAAATATTAGGCGATCTGTTTTCATCGCTATCAATTGTGTTAGACAAACCGTTTGTGATCGGCGATTTTATCATCTTTGACAATTACAATATTTTAGGAACCGTAGAGCGTATTGGGTTGAAGACTACCCGGTTGCGCAGTTTGACCGGTGAGCAGATTGTATGTTCGAACAGTTATATTCTCGAAGCCCAAGTACGCAACTTCAAACGTATGCACGAACGGCGGGTGCTCTTTAAATTGGGAGTGATTTATCAAACCTCGTATGAAATGCTCAAACGCATACCCATTATATTGCGTGATGTTGTGGAAGCCCATGATCGAACCCGCTTCGACCGGGCTCATTTTCAAGCCTATGGTGATTTTTCATTAAACTTCGAAGTGGTGTATTATGTGTTGAGTTCAGATTACAACATCTATATGGACATTCAGCAGGATATTAATTTGGAAATTTACCGCCGCTTCAAAGAAGAAGGAATCGAGTTTGCCTATCCCACCAGCATGACATACGTAAATCAAGACTCCCCGTTTCAGGTGGTGTCAAATACGGAAGGACCGCAGCAGTAATCCTTTTAATTGTAGATCAGCGAACTGAGTGATTCCCCTCCCAAGATTGGGAGGGGAGGGTTGGTTGAATACGATAAGCGAATCTCTTATCCCCCTCCTAACCCAATGTTATTAACTGAAGCAGGGAGGGCGAGGCTCCCGCCGAGCCGGATTTTTGTATAAGTAAATATCAACAAAAAACAATGGCAATTGAGAGAAGCCTATTTTATAATAAAGCGCATGAGATCAGCTGCTTTCAATAAAATCATTGGATGAGAGGAACGTGCCATGTAATGGACAGAATATTTAAAAAACTCTATTGAAAATACCTATGGTTCAGCCCAAGGCTTAATGGACATGGTGGATGAAGGACAACTCGAGTGGAAGCCTCCAAGTGGAGACAATTGGATGACTACCGGTCAACTATTGCGCCATATGACCGATGCCTGTGGAAAGGCCATGAAAGGGTTCTTAACCGGTGATTGGGGATTGCCGGAAGGGATGGAAATCAGCCAACTATCCCCAGAAGATATGCTGCCACCAGCCGGTAAAATGCCATCGATCGGCAGTGTGGCTGAGGCCATAAAACTGCTTGATAAAGATAAACAACTGGCTTTACAGATGGTTGAACAGGCGGGAGAAGAAAAACTAAACAATCAAACAGCTCCAGCCCCTTGGGATCCAACAGAAATGATTCTCGGTGAACGCTTTTCTCAAATGGTTTTGCATTTGTTTCTTCACAAAGCCCAATTATTTTATTATCTTAAGTTACAGGAGAAACCCGTTACTACTTCCCATTTGTGGTGATATGATTGGCGGTCTGAGTGTTTTTTATAGCGCATCACCCTTTATTTCAAGATTGATAATCTGCGAGACTGATTTTATCGGCTGTCTATTTGTGTTCCAAAACATAAATAAAATGGCAATTTGTACAAAACATTGATTGTTTAGACGTAAATTTAACCCGACAAAATTTCAATATCTTATTTTATAACTTACGCCTTGCATAAATTCGTTATAAAATAATTATTTTGTGGTTGTAATTACATTTGGATGATTCAAAAGAATTATGTGAGCGGATGTTTCATCTTATTTTATTGGAAATGAGTGAGTGTTATGATTCGGAGAATTTTTCAATCATATTGGGAATCGTGTGTAATCAATGTTTTCGTGTTTTTTCTTGTGATGCTGGGAGTGGCAACGGCTCAAGCTGGATTGCTGAACCGCCTGGGCAGCCCATCACCATTGGGGTTATCCACATCGGGAGCAGGCGATACCGTTGGTTTGCATGAAGGGCCGGTGAATACTGGGCTCAATCCAGCCGCTTTGACGACGGTAGATGGATTGGAACTCTATTTGGGGAATACTTTTACATGGACGGATTTCTCTTTCCAGCAATCCCCCCAATTGGGTGGACAACATTTTGAAGCCAAAGACGAGCTATTTCTTTTCCCCGAATTGGCTCTCGCTTATCGAATTGACGATCATTGGATTGTAGGGGCGCAATTATGGGTGCCATGGGGATTGGCAGCAGATTTTGATGATATGACTCCCACCTTTCCCGGTTACAATACTGAATTGGTTGACCTACAAACCGCCTTAGCGGTAGCGTATCAATTTAATGAAGAATTCTCGCTGGCAGCCAGTTTAAATGTAGATTATATTGATTTTCGATTTCGTCTTCCAACAGTTATAAATAATACGTTTCTTGGTCTGAATTCAGGAGATGCTGATGGAGTAGGAGTTGGGGGAAGTTTCGGGGCATTGTGGCGCCCGGGAAAATGGAGTTTTGGGATCAAATATTCATTGCCTTCAAGTATAGATATTGACGGGCATACTGATTTTCCACCTGGATTAGGAATCGCAGGGGATGATTTCTCCGCAGATGTCGATCTTCCTCAGCGAGTGGCTGTAGGGATCTCATACGAACTGACTGAATGGTGGACGGTTGCGGTGGATGGTACATTTACCGATTATGAGCAGAGCGACAACTTTGTTTTTGATTTCGACAATCTTCCACCCAACGGCCTCCCTCTTAATTGGGAAAATGTTTGGAGCATTCACGCAGGAAACCAGTTTCAAGTGACGGATCAGTTAACTTGGAAAAATGGAGCGGGGTGGTTGTCGCAGGGGATGCCGGATGATACGTTGATCCCCTCGATTCCCGATACACCCGGATGGATTGTCAGTACGGGCGTGGGCTATGAATTTAACGAACATGTTCGGGCGGATGCAAGTGTAGCCTATGCCTGGGGCGAACGGGATATCGGATTTGCTCCGACCCGTCCGGGTTCAGGTGAATTGCATTCCGATATTTGGTTGGCGGGCATTGGACTTAATTTTAGTTTTTGAAGAATGCCGGAAAGCGAATTGCCATATCAATAGTATTGGATACAATTAGATTTAGGTTGAGGAACTATGCGATAAGAATATTTCCATATAAGGTGGTCAGATGTTCAACGACCGGCAGCCTGAATCTGTTGTTAAAAGTTTCCAAAAAGATCAAGAGTCTCTGATCGGCATTTGGTTGGATAAATTAGCGTTGATCGGCTGTATCTTGGTCCCGTTATTCAGCATTGTTGATGCAGTTTTCTATCCTGAAAAATTTTATCAGTTTCTGCAGTATCGTGTTATTGCTTCTGCTTCCTGCATCATAATCTATTTTATCAACCGCAAATGGAACTTGGGCCGGTATCGATCCCATTTGGCCGTTGTGGGTTATTACATTGTGGGGCTTTCCATCCTCATAATGATTATCGATTTGGGAGGGTATGCCACACCCTATTATGCAGGGTTGAATTTGGTATTCATCGCTTTTGGTGTGCTCTTTCCCCTGCAAGTTCGCACCATTTCATTGCATTGTATCTCCTTGTATCTAATTTATGTGATCTCTGTGATATTGATTGACCCCATGGCTCCCTACCAGCATGATCCTGCACTGGCTCAAACCAATTATCCTGTGCAAAAAATGATTACATTGTTTGTGGCAAACAACTCGTTTGTCATTTCTTCCTTATTCATCATCATCATTGCCTCTGCCGTGGGCCAAAACCTGCGTTTTCGAGAATACAAAACCCGGATGGAACTGGAAGAAGCCAAACTCAAATTGCAAAAATCCAATGAGATGCTCGAAATAACATTGGCGAGAAAACACCGTGATTTATTGGAGAATCTGCGTGAAAAAAAATTGGTGGAGGAAATGAAAGACAATTTGGAGGAACAACTGCTTCAATCGCAAAAAATGGAGGCGATTGGACGGTTGGCGGGGGGGGTCGCCCACGATTTTAATAACATTTTGACGATTATCAAAGTAAATAGTGAATTGCTGCTTTCCCGCATGGAAAATGAAAATCCATACCGCAAAAAAATTGATGACATTCGTGGAGCAAGTGAACGCGCGGCCAATCTAACCCGTCAGTTGCTCGCCTTCAGCCGGAAACAAGTGCTGAAGCCGATTGAACTGAATTTCAATAAAGTCATTAAAAACGTTAAAGATATGCTGCAAACACTGGTGGGAGAAGCGATTGTCATCAAGACCGATCTTGCTTATGAATTGGGTGATGTGAGAGCAGACCCCAGCCAAATGGAGCAAGTGATTCTCAACCTGGTGGTGAACGCTCGTGATGCAATGCCTCGTGGGGGAGAAATTACGATACGGACATCTGATGTGTATGTAGAGGACCCACAAACGGATGAAGACAATTCATTGCAGAGAGGGCGGTATGTATTGCTGACCGTGAGCGATACAGGTGTTGGGATGGATAAAGAGGTGCAATCTCATATTTTTGAACCATTCTACACCACAAAAGATGTGGGGAAGGGAACCGGTTTGGGGCTTTCAACGGTATACGGGATTGTCAAGCAAAGTGGTGGTTACATAACAGTAAACAGCAATCCAGGAAAAGGAACTCAGTTTAATATTTATATGCCCAGACTAAATCAATCTCGCTCGGTCTACATTAGCGACGACAACCTGTTTACATTGAAACGCGGGCTGGAAACGATACTACTGGTTGAAGACGATGACTATGTGCGAACGCTGGCGAACGAGATATTGGAGGAAAGCGGATACAACATTCTCGAAGCCCGAAGCGGAAACGAAGCCATTCATATTTGCAAAGATTACGAAGGCTCTATTGAATTGTTGTTAACCGATGTCGTTATGCCGCAAATGAGCGGTTCAGAACTGGCAGAAATTATCATGTCATTACAGCCCGAAATCAAAGTGCTTTATATGTCGGGATATACCGATGAGGCTATCGTTCATCATGGTATTCTGGATTCGGGAATCACGCTTTTGGAAAAACCATTCACGGCGCATACGTTGACTGATAAAGTTCGTGAAGTTTTAGACGGAATCCAAACCACTCATAGATGATGTTGTACGTATAACGCTAAAATAACCTCCCCCACTACGTGAGGGAGGTTGGATCCGAATGCAAGCAAAGCGTTCAAATGGCTGCCGTGTTATTTTTGAGCCACCGCAAATAAATTCACGGTTTCAGGTTCGGAAATGATTCGAACTTTGGATCCGAATGGTGTTTCCGCAAAAAGCTCCCGCAAAGTTTCTTCACTTCTGTGAATCAATTTCCAATGAATTATGTAATCCATAAAATTCCGGTGTGGGTTGTTGGGCCCGAAATTGCCGATTATCAATACACCGCCGGGATTGAGATATTCGTAACAACGGCTCACCAGGGTTTGGAAAACTTTCTTTTCCAAATAATCGGTCAAACCGGATGAATAAATAATATCCTGTTTTCCATAATTGAATTTATCGCGCCCCAAGCCCCATTTTACGACATTGTCTTGCAGCATTCGAACCGTCGCTCTATGGGGAAAAATGTTGACATACCGATTGGTGAAATCCAAGGCACCTTCATCGGCATCCACGCAAGTGGCCTGGATCTTGTCGGTGTAATCGCATTCGCTGAAGAAATCAAAAAGTTCCCGGTTGGCCCCGCATCCCATGTTCAAAATGCGAATCGGATCGTTTTGCGTACGCCGTTTGCGTTCGCAGAACTTTTTGATCAAATTCCGAAGAAGAACCCGGCGGCCTCGAACCGCTTTGGCGGGAGAGGTGCCCAGGCACCAATGATCCACCAGTTTCCCGAGTTTGCCGTCACCATCGGGTATATTGTTGTAAAGCATCTCGATCATTAGAAAATCGCCGGCATAACCTTTGGGTTTGAAATACACCCGCTCGGCGAATCGGCTGCGCATGAAATAGGGGAAAATTTCCTTAAAAACAAATCCCCATACGTAATCTTCTACCGATGAATCTTGCAATAAGGTTCCAGCTTCTTGCAAACGTTCGTTAAACGAATCCAAAATTTGAAAACAGGTCTCACGGTGCTCCTCTTTGATAGTAGGTGAAGGGTCATCTTGCAATTGATGAGTCAGGTCAAAAAATGAAGCTTTAAAACTCTCGACGGCTTGATTTACAAAACCCCATTCCTTAGTGAAATAAAAGTGTTCCGGAAGCGGTTCCGCATTTTGAAAGCGTTGACGGCGCCCTTTGAGCGCGGCTGCATAGGCGATGAATTTTAAAGTCTCTTCTTTGCTCTTGGGCTCCGGTTTTGGAGGGAGTGTATCCAATGCTGCAAATCGGGAATTTACTGGATAGTCTCCATTTTGCGGTTCACCGTATACCCCTTTGAAAATACGTGACAACTTTTGGGTTTGTAACGCCAAGTGAACGTGGTCCCGAGCAATTTCGTTCAACAAGGCTTCTGCAGAGAGCAAGTCATCCGGATCCATGTGTGATTCCATGTTCTTGATGAGCTCTTCAATGTTGGATTGCGTTCCTTCTTGAGATTGAGGTATTGGCTTACGGATGGTTGTATCTTTGCCGAAGTCGATCATAATTCTTCCCTACCATTCTTAAAGATTTGTGTTGCTATGTAAACAAAACTCATGTTACCAAATTTATATCCCTTGGTTCGCAACAAGCCATTCTGTGACCCATTACAAACAATTTTACCCACACCATTATCCCAATTGCAAAAAAATAAATGTAAGTGTTAATCTTTTTTATGAATGACATGAATGAGATTTTCTCGATCAAGGTATCCGCTACATAAATAGCTTCATCTAGCTAGTAAAAATTTATTGTTTAAAAGATAGCATCTTTTGACAAAACGTTCAATTAAAATGTATGCAAAAATTCATTTTTCTTTCGGGCATAGGTAGAGAATTGGCGTTAATTCGTTAACATCTTCAGGTGTATGAGAATAAAAATGTTTCTTGAATCTGGGTAAGAATTGCCATAGATATTTGTAATTTTTTTCGAACTACTGATTGAAGGGGCACGTTGTCAGCCGCGG
>CAZEZQ010000031.1:0-15631 GCA_964516245.1 uncultured bacterium
TGGGCGCTTCCACCACCTGAAATTTTGGGCTATTGTTTTCCATGAAAATCGGTGAAGTATTTTAAATAATCTTCTTTAAGCAAATACTTTTCTGTTAATTCGTCATAAACTGAAGTTGGAATTAAATTTTCTGATATAATTTTTTAATGAATTTAAATCCATCATTAAGTTTTTCAAGTGTGATAAGTGGTCCAGTATCACTGACAATGAATCGCATTACAAATCCCGAGTTTCAATCTCCACATCCTCATTTTTCCCCCCCAATAACGATAAGCCAAATTTGGGAAGAATCATTTCTTCAAATGTCCTTCGTGAGACATGAATCAAATCACAAGCTTCTTTTTCAGATAATGTGCCGTTGTAATACGAAACTGCGGCGACTGCTTCTTTGATATAATTTTGATCGATTCCTGACTGTTGAACAGTCTCAGGAAAATCAACTGTAAGAGTTCCATTTGAATTATTCATGATTGATCCTCTTAATAGATATTTTCCCTTGAATAAAATATTATATCACAAACCGGTCAATACATATCAAAGCGAATGCTGCACAATCAAATTCTCTTCCACAATCTTCCCACCAATCAAATGCTCTTGAATGATGCGCTCGAGCACTTCGGGCGTGCACGAGTGGTACCAGGCGCCTTCGGGGTAGACCACGGCAATCGGGCCTTCGTTGCAGATGCGCAGGCAATTGGCTTTGGTGCGGTAGATGCCGCCCGCTTCGCTCAGGCCCAACTCTTTCAGCCTTTTTTTGAGATAATCCCACGAAACCAAGCTGGATTCTTTGTCGCAGCATTTGGGCTTGGTTTGATCGCAGCAGAGAAAAATATGGCGCTTGGTTTTGGGGATGCCTAAGGCTTCAACCGTGTCGCGCAAAATGGGATTCATCAATTCCACCTATTCAAAAGAAACAATACAGCGGTTTTCATATGTTGTTTAGAAATGGAATTATATCTAAGTGCGATTGTGCGGGAGGGTCAACTCTTTCCATACGAATGTTTCATACGAATATACAATCCCGTGATCACAGTAGTAGTAGTCTTATGACATTAAAATTTGTGTGTTCTAAAAGGAAAAAAAGAACCGTAAGGGCGTAAAAGACCTTAGTGGCATTGCTTGTGGATTCAATTAAAAATGGTTGATATTCCACCCCCCAAAATCAAAAGCCATTGGCCAGTAGGAACGATTCGGCAAAAAGTCTTTTTTGGAGCGCAGGCGTCCTCGCCTGCAACAACATACAGTGCAGGTTGGATGGCCGGGTTACCACATATTGTGTAGTCGTTTTCTAGATCGAACTTTTTGCCGGATCTTCAGTAGGGTTCAAATCATGGCTCCCCGCTTCAAGCATAATACCTGAAGACGGGGAGCAAATTTTCTGAATAAGGTTGTTTCAGCAACAAGATGCAGACTCATAAGGCAGCATGCCATGTTTATTCTTCAATGCAATAGAGAGTATCTTTTCCCCGTAAAAAAAGTTGGTTGCCCAGAGCAATTGGGGATGCGTCAAACACATCATCCAACTGATTGACAGCCAACACCTTCAGTTCCGAGCCGTGCTGCAGAACCAGCGTTTCCCCTTCTCGAGAACAGATATACACCCGGTCACTCGCCCCGACTGGTGAAGCATAAATATTGCCGCGCAAATCCAAACGGGTGGTGGAGATCACTGGGATGCCATCAGCGGCTTTGACGCTGGTGAGTATCGCATTGTTTGATTTCATAAAATACAAGTGGCCATTGTAAAGCAGCGGTGAGGGCACATAAGGGGTGTCTTGATTGTGGCTCCATGCAAGTTTGTCAGAGTTCGTGATATCACCCCGTGCATCCAAGGGGATAGCATACATGGCTGAGCCCCGGAAGCCGCTGGTGCAAATCACCATATCTTCATATCGCAATGGGGATGGGATGGGGTTGTCTGTTTGCCCGCCGCATTCCCACAGCAATTCTCCATTTTTCAAATCATACCCGCGGGCGCGATTTGAACCGTTTGTAATGATTTGGGTGATCCCATCGTATTCTGTGATAAGAGGAGTATTCCATGAAGTTCTTTCGTCACGTGGGGTTTTCCACCGGATATCTCCAGTTGTTTTGTCTAAGCAATAAAGATACGAATCTCCCTCGTGATCCCAATTGAAGATCAATGCATCGCCATGCACGGCCACTGAGGTGCCCTCGCCGAATGAATTGCGGGTTTGCATATCGCCCAAATCTTTGCTCCATTTTTGGTTGCCATCCAAGTCATAGCAAAAGAGACCGCGCGAACCGAAGGTAACATACAGGTTTTCACCATCGGTAGTGGGAGAACCGGCTGCATACGAACCAGTGGAGTGATGGCCCTCATGGGGGACCTCTTGAACCGCAATATCCTGCCAGATGATATCGCCGTTGTTTTTGTTCACACACATTACGATGAATTGATATTCATGGGTGGGCGCCGGTGAGCGGAAACGCCGTCTGCGGCCACGATCGCTTTGCTCTTCACTTTCGGATGAAGTAGCCGATTCGTTTTCGATTTCTTTCGCGGCTACGACAAACATCTTGTCGCCCCAAATAATTGGGGTGGCGCTGCCTTCGCCGGGGAGTTCGGCTTTCCATTTAATATTCTCGGTTTCGCTCCATTGTGTTGGTGGATCAGCATTTGGGGCATAGCCATTGGCATAGGGGCCGCGCCATTGGTGCCAGTTTTCTTCCATTTCATTGGCATAGGCAAAGCCAGAGATGAATAAACAAATTGCGCTTACGAAAAGTTTTTTCATTATCCGCTCCTCAAAAAATTCGCGTTTTCGATATTACTATTAGTAGGGTGATTGGATTGGAATGTTCCCAGAAAATTGAGTTAATTGGTTAGATTTGGTTTATTCGCTAGTTGTACTGATGGAAGTTTAAACCTCAGCTTATTCCATAGTGATTCGAAAGCCCCCTCACCCTAACCCTCTCCCAGTGGGAGAGGGAATATTTGATGCAAACCTTCATTTTATTCGCTGCGGAGGGCGGCGATGGTGTTTTCGCGAAGGGCGATTAGGGTGGATACGAAAATCCACAAACCGGCGTTGGCCAGCATGATGAGTATTGTGATGGTTAGCGTGAAATAGGGGAATGCATCCGATTTTGTGAGAATCGCTGGCAGAGCGGCTAAAAGCCCGGCCACCAGGCCGCAGCCCACTCCCAACACTACCAAAAACGCATGTTCAGTCAGCACCATGTTGAGTATCGTTTTTTGCTCAAAGCCCAACGCTTTGAACAAGGCGATTTCGGCGCGGCGTTCCATCAGATTGCGCATCACAATGATGCCCAAACCAATGCAGCCCAAAATCAGTCCCAGTCCGCCCAGGATTTGGAAAATGGAAAGATAGGTGTTTTCAACCTCATAAAAGGCGGCCAGGCGTTCATCCGCCGGGTTTAATTCAAGACCGTAATCTTGCAAGGCGAAGGTGAGTAAATTTCTATAGTCTTTCTCTTTATCAGCGGGCATATCGAAGAGGTGGATTTTATAACCGCTGACTGATGAAAAGCGCTCTACAAAAAAGTCTTCGGCAATCAATATATGGCCTTGGAAGATCGAATTTGACAACATGCCCACAAATTGAATTTTGAATGTATTGCCCTGGCCGTCTTGATAAGTCAGCGTATCGCCGATCGATTTGCCCAATGCCCACAGGATGGTGGCCTGATCGGCGAAGGCGGGGATCACATTGTCATCAACTTTTTGATTGAGCAGTTTCCACGCTTCCTCAGACTCGGTAGAAGCGCCATCTTTTACAGAAATGAATGAAAAGGCGTTTCGCTGGGCGAATGGTTCAGGATCAACACCCAACACTTGCGGCGTTTGAGCGCGGTTTAAGTTCAAGCAACTAGCCTCGTCCCCCTGCCGCAGGCGAAAATGCACCACTTCGAGTTCCGAGAGTTCAGAGCGAGACAGGCCAAACTGGTTTAATCCTTTTTCAGTATTCAAATTGTAATAAATGGGAAGAGTCGTTTCTCCCCAATAAGCATACCCCCCCGTTCCGGATGAGGGGTTGTCTGCGTTATACGAGATTTCGTGCCGGTTGGCCCCCACGGCGATCACCAAAAAGCTGCCACAAGCCAGCAAACCGATCACCGCCAGGCTGCGGCTGCGCCGCCGGGTGTTGTTGCGCATGCCCAGGTTGACCCATGTGATATGAGTTTCTGATGAGGGTCGCAACATCCACACCAGCCACGATCGGCTAAAGCCGATGCCCGCGAGCAACAGACAGGCGCCGATGCCGAAGAATTTGCCCGCCATCGATGCCGCGTCTTTTGCCGGCACCGCAAAGAATAAAATTGCTCCCATCAACACGAAGATACAGGAGAGCCAAAAGATCCAATTCATGGGAGATTTTGCTGTTTGGATTTCGTTCGACTCTTGCGCCACCTTGTTGGAGAGCAACTGCAAAACCGAACCGCGCAGCAGCTTGCGAATGCCGAACCATAAGGTTAGTAGGGCAATCACCATGCTGCTGATAAACCCAGCAGCCAGAGTGGTGGGAAGAATGTGAACTTGAAAGGGGATGTGCGCCACTGCGCCCGACCACACTGTGGTTAGCGCCCATATCATCCCTTGAGCATAGGCAATAGCCAGCAGCGCTCCAACAAGACTGCCTATAGCGCATAAGACAACGCCCTCGAACAAGTACATAAATTTCAGTTGTGATTTGGTGTAGCCTAACGACAACAAGATTCCCATTTCACGCGAGCGCTGCTCCAAGCGGAATAAAAACACCAAGCTAGTGAGAATCAAGGCGGCCACGATCAAGAAGAAACTTAAGCCAATAAACAAGGGGCTGAAGTTCATGGCTTGATCGACCGCTTGCAACGCCATGGAACGAACTGGTTGAAACATAAGCCCTGCGGCATTTGGAGGAATAGTGGAGGCAATGGTTGAAGATAAGTCTGTGTTCTCTTCATTGGGTTTTTTATAGCGGATTGCGGTTAGTTTGCCCCAGCGGTTTTTCCACAGTTCCTGCCCGATAGACAAATTGACAAACGCTTTGGGGGTGCCGCGGTATTCATCCCAATAGGCTTCATCTTTATCGCGAATTAATTCGAGGTCGATGTCAAAGCCCGGATCCCAATCACGACTGTGTTCGATTTCAGCGATTCCCGGGAAATCTGGCATTAAAGTGCGGTCGCAAAGCGGATTGGACATATCGACGATGGTTTTGACCTGAAAGGTTTGTGCCCGTTCGTGCAATTCGCGCATGGGGCCGAGATCATAATAGATAATAGTGAGAGATTCGCCCTCTTCCAGTTGCAGATCATCCGCCAACCATTGGTTGATGATGACTTCATCATCTTGCAAACCCTCCAAAGCGGGATAGTGTTTGACGCTGTGTTCGCTGGCTTCGAGCGAAGCGACCATGGAATAAGGGGTGCTTTGGTTTTCATGTTGAAATTGATTGGCGAAATAGGTCAATACACCAAAACTGGGCCGCCCGGACAGGGCGCTTTCGATTCCATTTTGAATGGGGGATTCAAGGAAGATTCGTTCGGTACGAATTTCAGATAAATCAGTTTCGGGAACATCCAACTGAGTGAGCTGAATGTCTTCCAATTTCCAATGTTGTTGAAGCATCGAATTGAGTTCGATGGTGCTGAGTGTTTCACCCTGCAATTGTTCGATGAGCAATGTATTGGCTTGGTTGCTGCGTTCGGTTTGTTCTTGCAAAAAGCCGAGTGAGACAAAGGCATTTTTGGGATGGGTTTGATTGGCGCGCAGATTAAAATGGCCCAGTTGTTCAGCAGAAACAATTTTAGAAACAGTCACACGGAGAGCAAACGAAGAATCGTCGGTAGTGGTCATGAGAACTTCGCGTGAGATGGATGATGGGTTCTCCACCCGAAGCACCACACTGTCTCCTTCTTGTACCTCCAACACATCTGCCAGCTGTTGATTGATGGCCACAGTATTGGGTTCGAGAGGATTCGAAGCGCTTTCAGAAGAACTGAGTTGCCAAAACGAATCGGTGACACCATACACAGCAACTTGATTGGCCCGATTGCCGCTGCTGGTGCTGCTCATCATTCCATTGGCCTGGTAGACAGGCGCAACGGTTGCCGAAAGAGTTTCTTCAAGGTCAGCAGCCAGATCATCACGGAAAAAGCGGCTGGGGTGCGTGAGGGCGTATTCGATGTTTCCCAATCGCTGCAAGGCGATGGAGCGCAGGGTGTAATGGACACAGTCACCGACAATCAGCGCTCCCGTCAATACAGTAGAGGCCACAGCCACACCCAGCACGATGCCCAGCAGCGAGCGCCAATAAAATAAGACACTATTTTTGATAAAGCGAAATGTATTCATGATGCTGGGGCCGTTTCTACCAATACTCCATCATCGATTTTGAAAACACGGTCGAGATGTTTCACCAGTTCTAACGCATGGGTAACGATGATGCAGGCCAACCCACGGCTTTTATTGATTTCGACAAGAATGTTCATCAAATTTTCTGCGTTTTTTTGATCCAAGGCGCCGGTGGGTTCGTCGGCCAACACCAATTTGGGCTCGTTGATTAATGAACGGATATAAGCCACCCGCTGCCGTTCGCCGCCCGACAACTGGCCGGGCTTATGATGCATGCGGCCTGACAACCCTACCCGCTCGATCAATTCTTTGGCGCGGGAGACGGATTCATCAGATGGCGCGTTGGCTGGAACAGTAGGAAGTAGAACGTTTTCCAACACACTGCACTGAGGCAACAGGTGGTGTTCTTGAAAGACAAACCCGATATTTTGATTGCGAAACTGGGCCAATTGCTTTTCGTTGTATTGCGAGACATCCTGGCTTTCGAATACGATTTGGCCTGAGGTGGGAGAATCCAACGTCCCCACCAGATTCAAAAACGTACTCTTGCCCGAACCAGATGGGCCGACGATGCCGACAATTTCGTTTTGCTGCAGTTGAAAATTCACTTGTTTCAAAACCACCAATAGGGTGGCGGGCGTGGGGAACTCTTTCGTGATTTCTTTCAATTCGAGCAGAGGAGACGTAGTATTCATAATGAACTCTTCACCCATCGTTTGGCTTTCATTTCATATCGCGGCAGCGTATCGGCTTCCACAACCGTAATCGGCACACGCAGATGCAGTGCATTGCGAAAGGCTTCTTGCAGTTGTGAGACCACTCCATTTTGACTGCGATTGGCCGATAATTCAATTTCAATGTTCATTTCGGGCAGGGAGCGCTCGGTATCCACCAGCACCCTGTATTCTTGAATGCCATCCACCGAGCGAACCACCGAATCGACCATGCTGGGATAAACATTCACTCCGCGGATCACCACCATGTCGTCGATGCGCCCGATGATTCCACCCAGCAATGCCAGATCATCGCTGGCGAATTCAGGTTGGCCTTTCCACGAGGGCTGAACCAAATCTCCGGTGCGGTAGCGCAAAAGCGGAGAGGCGTCCCGCCCTAGCGTGGTGAGAACCAATTCGCCCGCTTCTCCTTCTTGAATAGGTTGCAAAGTTTCTGGATGGAGTATTTCTGCCAGATAAGATGATTCGATGATGTGGAGAGTTTGAGGCGATTCGACACATTCATAACTGACAGGGCCGATTTCGGTCATGCCATGATGGTCGAAGATACGGCAGCCATTGCCCCATTCGCTTTCCACTCGTTCGCGAATTTCGGGGATGCTGCCGCCCGGTTCACCGGCAACGATAATTTTTTGAACCTTCATCTTTTCCAAAGGAATCTTTTTCTCTTTCGCCGCTTGGGCCAAACGCAGGGCATAGGTTGGGGTGCAGCACAACACATCCACTTCATGATCCAACATCATCTGCAGGCGGCTCTCACTGCTCATCCCGCCACCGCTCAAGCAAAGACAGCCGATTGCTTGCGCGGCGTCCATCGCCGACCAAAAACCAAGAAACGGGCCAAACGAAAAAGCGAACATGACGCGGGATTCTTTCGCCACTTGAACCGCTTCATACACACGCAGCCAATTGCCGGCCACCCATGACCAACTTTCGGGAGTGTCCAACCAGCGCAATGGGGTGGTGGTGGTTCCGCTGGTTTGATGAAAGCGGCAATACTCATCAAGCGGATAGGTGAGGTTGGTGCCATAGGGGGGGTGTTTTTGTTGATCTTGCAGCAATTCACTCTTGGTGGTGAAAGGCATCTTATGCATAAATTCAGACAGATCGCTCACCCCTCGCTCCAATCCTGCTGAGCGCAATTTTGCTGTATAAAAAGCATTGCGCCCAACGAGAGTTTCGATGAGCCGGTTCAGTTGATCCCGCTGAATATGTTCGCGTTCTTGCCGTTTCATTTCAATTTTTGAGGTTCTTCAAGTAGGGTCGATGTTACTTGTACCGGCGCTTCTTCTTGTGCGAAATGCTTCGCTGGAGCGGGCTTGGGTTTGTATAGCGTGACCATGCAGGCACCCACTGCGGCGAGAAGTATGCCTGCCACAAATTGCCAGCGCAGGTTGAGTACCCCACCCGCGGGGGGGTGAACTGTCAGAGCGATAATGGCATTTAGAATCGGAGCCCCAGCGAAAATAATTGACATCACCACGCTGGGTGAGCCTTTTGCGCCAAAGGCCAGGAGCACACCAAAAGCGCCAATCGCCCCGGCGGTGCCGGCGAGCAGCGACCAGCCCATGCCACTACCGGTGAAGGTAAAGGGGACTTGATACCAGAGCAATATTGCCAAAGGGCCCAATACGGCTGTAATAAAGTAAGCAATACCGACGAATAGATAGGCCTTGTAACGGCCATGAATCGGGTCGTCCATCGCCAGCTGCCCGGTGTGCAGCAATACGCCATAGGTCCCCCAGGCGCATACTGAAATTAAAGCATACAATAACCATGTCATCGTTTGTTGTGTTTCCATTCTAAAACCTCCATTAATATCGATTTCTAGGAATATGTTCGATTCAAAGTTGGATGTAAGCGGCTCGGCGGGAGCACGCCACGGCGCATTTGCAACCTCGCCCTCCTTTTTTATAAAAACTTCTCCTGAACAACGAACATTATTTTGAACAATATTCTAGTGAATCGTTTGAGGCGCCGGTTCGATTTGTTCGCGAATTTCGTCTGGGATGGGAACGGACTGCATTTCGCGGGTGTCGGCATTCATGGTTACGCAAATGACGCGAAACAAGCCCTCGGCGACGATTGTTTCTTCATTGCCTAATTTCCGAAAAAGAAATTTGTATTGTATGGTCTTGGTGGCTATTTCATCTACAATCAGATGGATTTCGACTTCGTCTTCAAATTTTAACGGTTTTTTATAATTGCAGCGGGCCTCGATTCTGGGCCAGCCGTAATATTTTTCCCCAATCCGGCTGTGAATGGAAAATCCCAGCGAGCGAAAAAACGCATGTTCAGCGGCCTCCATAAAAATCAAATAGCGGGAGAAATGCATAATACCCGCCATATCGGTATCAGAAAATTCCACGCGCCGGATATGCTTGTATTCAGAAACCATGGTCACGTTGCCTTTCTCTAGGATGGATTGGATGCCGACAGTGGTTGGACTTGCTGAAAAACCTGCAACACATCATCGGTCATTCGGTCAAGCGTGTAATATTCAAGCACCTTTTGCCGCCCTGTTTCCGCCATACGCCGAGATTCTTCAGGATTGGATAACACAGACGCCAAGGTGGAGACATACGAGTTCATATCACCGGGTTCATAAAAGCGGCCGCCCTGGGTGGTTTCAAGAATCTCCACAAAACCCGCATGGCGGGGTTGAATCACTGGCGCCCCAGCCGCCAAGGCTTCGAGAACATAAATTCCGAACGACTCTCCATAAGTCGCAGGCACGGAAAACGCCGTCAGGGATTTCAAAAATTTGATTTTCTCTTCACGGGAAATGTTAGGAGTAATTTCAACATCTTGAAGCAATGAATGTTTTTCCAATTGCTTTTTCATACTTTCCACAAAAGGCTGATCAGCACCGGTCATGGTTCCTGCAATTTTGAGTTTCAAGGTAGAGAAATCGGCTTGTTGTTTGAGTTGAATGAATGCATCCACCAATGTGTTTAAGCCTTTGGTTTCGCACAAGCGGGCAAGATAGCCCAAGGTTGGCTCTTTGGGTATATCATCGAGTTCACCATAGCCCTCCAAAGAGATGCCATTGGGAACCACAGAAAATTTTTCGTGTTCGATGGCCAACCGCTCTTTGAGCAAATTGGAATAATAGTGACTCACGGGAACCAAGCGGTCCATCCGGCTTGCATGCTGCGCGAAAAGGCTCCAGGCTTCTGTTTTGTAGGGTTCCAACAAGGCATCCAAAAACCCATCTTCACCCTGAAGCGTGCACACCACCGGCACCTTCAAAGCCTCTTTAACCGCCACCGCCATGCCGAGCAGCAAAGCATTGGAAAACACAATCACATCAAAAGCCGGTTGTTCTTTGAGGTGTTGAATTAAACGATTGAGCTCTTTGTGCTGCCGGCCATCGATACCCTTGAGCATCGAAACCGTCATATCACCAAGTTCAGAGGCTTTGGTCATGCCTGCCTTTTTGGAAGACATTTGCAGAAGCCATCTGGAATCAAAAAATGAATCCAACCAACGGGGCGTTTTTTGAAACCAATCGAGTTTTTGCTGCAGGTATACATTGATGCCGCCAAAAAAAATTTCGCCCTCGGGCTCAACGCCGGGTTCATCGGTGTAAAGCGGCAAATACAAGGGTTGCAACACCACATCATGCCCCCGCTGGCGAAACGCGCGGACCATTCCAGTGTCGCGAATGCAACTGCCGCAATAAAAATTGCCCGTACCGGGAATAACTTGCAAAATTCTCATTGTTACGCCACCAAGGGGACACCATGTTTGAGCGGTTGTGGGACATCAGCAAATTCAGCAATCGCATTGAAGAGTGGATCAAAATCTTTGTCCAGGTTTCCAATTAGGCAATCAGTGAGATCGCCATGAAGATCGGGATACTTTTCTAAAAGATCGCGAAAGCGGAATTCTTTATCATAAAAGGCATACACCAATTTGCGCATGGCTTCGATCCCCGCGCACAAACGCTCGCCGTATTCTTGAAAACGATATGCGGAATAGTCTTGATCGCGTAGAGCCCCATCGACGGTTTCGGCCGCCATTTCGCCCCCGCGAAGCGCCAAGAACACGCCCGAAGAAAAAACGGGATCCAAAAAGGCGAAGGCATCGCCGGTTAACACCAAGCCGTCTTTGGCGCAATATTTCGAGCGAAACGAATAATCGGCAGTAGCGTAATAGCGGCCCACCGGTTCACCGGGTTCCAGGTGGTCTTTGATCCAAGAGTTGTTTTCAATCTCCCGGGCAAACATTTTTTCGGGATCGCGGCCATCGCGATACAAGTAAGAAGGCTCGGCCACAATGCCAACACTGACAATATCGTTTTGCAGCGGGATATACCAAAACCATCCCTTTTCAGGAATATACGCCACGGTGGTGGCCCCTTCGTCATAACCCTCATCCCGCTTGGCCCCTTTGTAATAGGTCCATACGGCGACTTTGTTCAAACTCTTGTCATTCACGCGCCATTGATTTTTCTTCACGGCCAGTGAGTTCAAACCGCTGGCATCGATGGTCATGGGCGCATAATATTCGCTGGTTTTTCCGTTGTTGTCTTCAACCCGCAGGCCAACCACACGTCCGTCTTCTTCTAAAAAATCTCTCACTTTTGTTTCTTCCAAACATTGAGCGCCTTTCTCTTTTGCATTCTCAAGCATCATTTGGTCGAAATCGCTTCGTGTGACTTGCCAAGTCAAAGATGCGGGGTGATCCATATGCTGAAAAAAGTAAAACGGCGTAGATACATTGCCCCGCGTCGAAACAAATTGCACGCTGTATTTATTCACAAAGGGTGAGTTTTTCAGTTTGTCTAGCATGCCAATCCGTTCAAAGGTGAAGTAACAAAAGGGCAGCAAAGATTCACCTACATGATAGCGGGGAAATTTTTCTTTCTCAAAAATCAGTGTGTTCCAACCTTGAGCCGCCAATACAGCCGCGGCTGAGGTTCCCGCCGGTCCGGCTCCGACAATCAGCGCATCATAATGGTTTTGCATCGGTCTCATCTTCTCCTAGCATGTTAAGGTTGCGATCGGGGGTAGAATTTCTACCACGTCTGCCAATACTTCACCATTTACCCGCATCAATACATTAGAACGGCCATACAGCCATTGTTGTTCTTTCATCTGCAATAAATCCACCAAATTCGAATCGGCCATTACCCGAAAAAAAACTGTCGGTTTACTTTGATATGATATCTTAAACCGGTTTAATATCGCCCCAAACGGGGTGTGGTATTCCAAAATCAATTGCTTCGCCTCTTCCGGCAGGTTCGACAAATCGATTTGAATAGCGCCGTATTCGACCGGTTGTTGGGTTTCGACTTTCACCAAAATCACTTCGCGCAAGAGATAAGGGTCTTTGTATTCTTTCCGCAGCGCTTGGATGCGAATTTCGCCCCGAAAAAAATTTGTCAATTTCGAGGTCATATCGCTTTCATGCACCAACACCTGATGAATCGGAACAGGAATATCACTGCTTGGCACCACTTCGACCGCCGGTAAGGGCCTGTTCTCGGTCCCATAGAAGTATTCCAAAGGATATAAAATTCCGTTTGAACGATTGTTTTTCTGCAAGATAGTTGTTTATGTGTACCGCGCTCCCTGATGCTCAGACAGGTAAAAATTGGGGAGCAGGCTGTCGACTCGCAAGAGTCCTTCACGGGTTAACGTGACTTCATTTTCACCGATGGCCAGCAGCGAATCTTCTTCAATTCGCCGCAGCGGTTCGGCAAAATGATCCAGTATATCGATTTGGAATTTGTCGGCAAAATAGTGTTTGTTTACGCCGCCTTTTTTCAATTGCAAAATAAACTCACGTATGATTTTTTCTTCTTCGCGCAATTTCAGCGCGCGCCGAATGGGCATGCGCCCTTCTTCGACAGCATTCATATACGGTTCAAAATCTTTTTCGTTTTGATAGTGAGTCCCATTGATGTGGCCGAATGAAGAGACACCCAATGCCAATAAATCCGACCCTTGCCACAAACAATCGCGGTAGAGAAATTCACAGGGCACATCGCGTTTCACGGCCGTGTAGGCGCTGGTTTGTTCGTAGCCGGAAGATTCCAAACGTTCAAACGCTTCCGACACCCATTGGCGTTTGGTTTCCCAGTCGGCCACTGGCGCGATGGATTGGTTTTTCTCTTTCATATCTTTGTAGATGGTGGTGTTAAATGGAATTTCCATCTGATACAAGGTGACGATATCGGGTTGCAGTTCGAGAGTCTGGTCAATGCATCGCAGCCAGTTCTCATGGGTTTCACCCAGCATGCCTGCGATCAAATCAATGTTAATCGAGGGGAAGCCCAATTCACGGGCTTGCTCGTATGACTTGAAAATTTCTGGGGAACGGTGGGCGCGTCCATTCAATTCAAGAATTTCGTCATCATAGTTTTCAATGCCCAAGCTCAAACGGGTTATGCCCAAATCGCGAAGCACTTTCAGTTTGTCGCCGGTAAGGGTTCCGGGTTCGCATTCAAACGACAATTCTTGCATCGCATCCCAAGACAGATATTTTTGCATATTGTCAAACAGTTCGTTCAATTGTTTGGGAGACAGATAGGATGGGGTGCCTCCCCCAAAATAGAGCAAGGTCGGTTTGCGGTTTTGCAAGAACGGTTTATCGGCATAAAACGACAATTCTTTGTCGATGGCGTCGATGTAAGAACGAATTTGCTTGGCGTTCTTATCGGTATACACCTTGAAATAACAAAAATGGCAGCGCCGGCGGCAGAATGGAATATGAAGATACAGTCCAAGCGGGACCTCTTGAGAAGAAGGCGTATTGATGGCTTCTTCAAACCAATCCATACGATCAGCTTGCCAAAACGAAAATGGTGGGTAATTCGATATAAAGTAGCTACCAACCGTGGTTTTTTTGTCTTTGGTTTCCGGTTGGTTTGGCAGAGTTTGTGTAGCCATGGTTTACTCCCATATGAATCCCCAGCCTTGAAAGGCTGGGCTGCTTTCTTTCAGTCCCTGCGGGGCGTAAAACTTTCCTTTAACTTGCAGTTCGCCAACGATGGAATGATGGCTATTCCCTAACTCATTCCCCCCCTTATTAAAAGGGGGTAGCTGGGATCTGGCTTTTCTCATTTCGCCGAATCCCCCCAGCACCTGCGGTGCTTACCCCCCTTAATAAGGGGGGCTAGGGGGGATCTGACCCATCATTTCACCTTTGATACGCTGCTCGTTTTCTTGTAAGTTGCTGCTCACTCGTTATAACTTCTTACATTTAGCTAATCAGTCAACATCAGACTTGTCAAATGAAAATCAATTCTTGCCGAATGCGTAGATTACACCATCCTCAGCTCCGAAGATGACTTTTCCGTCCGCTACAGCGGGTGAGGCTATGATTTTGGCGCCGATTTCCAAAGTTTGCACCTGGCTGCCGTCTTTGAGCCGCAAACGGTACAAACGGCCGTCTTCTGAGCCGGCCACCACATCGTCTCCACAGATCACCGGTGACGAATCGACCTTGCCTCGGGTGCGAAATTTCCAAATTTGCTCTCCTGTTTCGGGCTCGACGCAATGGATCTGGCGGTCACGGCCGCCAAACACAACCATCGAATCTTTCACGGCGGCCGATGAGAAAAAGGGGAAATTGCGTTCTTTGTATTTCCAAACCAATTTCTGCTCGCTCAAATCAATACAAACAAATTCATTTCCGTAATGCCCCACATAGATTTTGCCATCATGATAGGCCACCGAGGCGGCGATATAGGCATCGACTTCAAAGGTCGAGACAGCCGAACCGCTTTTGATGGAAACACTATGTACCAAGGCATCGCAGCCCCCAACAACGGTCTTATCATCCAAAACAGCGGGTGAGCCGTTGATGAAATTTTGAGAGACATATTCCCACCGTTTTTCACCGGTTTTTGCATCCAGGCCGTACAATGCGCCATCGTAACTGCCCACGACAATCAGTGGGTTTTTGTCACCATCAAATTTGGCCCAATTGGCGGAGCCGACGATTTTGTCTAACGTCTCAAATTTCCAATTCAATGAACCATCATTCGCATTGAGCGAATAAAGAAAATTGTCGGTCGATCCAACATAAATGGTTCCGTTAAGATACATGGGAGGCGCTTCGACCGGAGCCTGGGTTTTGTAAGACCATACCTTCTCTCCCGTTTCAAAATCGAGCGCGTATACATTGAAATCATTGGCCCCGATAAACACTTTGCCTTCGGCAATCACGGCAGACGAAACAATGGGGCCTTCGGTCTCGTAGGTCCACAACAATTCCAGTTTGTCTGGTAATGTACCGGGAGCAATACCGGTTTGCTCTTGGTTGCCTCGAAACATCGGCCAAGTGTCTTTGGCTGCGGCAGCAAACGATTGAAGTTGGCCAAACACCAGCAAAATACAAAAGACAAGTTTGATTCGTAAAATATTCATAGAACTTTGTTTTCCTTCATGATCATAGCTCGAACAAATTTGATATCTTGCGCTTACAACCTCTTTCATGCTTCACTCAACATGGTCTGATCTTTATTCAAAAATCTTGGAAAAGGTGTTCCCTCCCCAAGATTGGGGAGGGTTAGGGTGGGGTTGAGAATGTTTAATTTAAGTAAGAGCATATTCCACAACTC
>CAZEZQ010000032.1:0-3792 GCA_964516245.1 uncultured bacterium
AGCCTCGCCCTCCCGCTTAAGTTAATGACATTGCCCCCTAGCCCTCCTTAATAAGGGGTGGATTCGCTTTGGATTCGCCATCAGTTCATTGTTGTTATACTACTAATTGAGAATGGATAATGAGATGGGAAACGATCTTTCTTCTGTATTAGCCCTGGATGAATTGAAAAAATCGAAAATTGTGAGGAAACCATTGCAGCGCATTCCTATTGCCGGTCCGTGGATTACAGAGTTAGAAATCAATACCGTGAACGATGCGGTTGCCAATGCCTGGTATAGCAATGCAATGATGTATCACCAAAAGTTTGAACAGGCATTTGCTCAAAAACACGACTCGCGCTATGTCCTCTGTTTGCCTTCCTGCACTTCGGCGATTCATCTGGCATTGCTGGCATTGGGAGTGCAAACGGGTGATGAAGTAATTGTCTCTGACCTCAGCTGGACAGCCTCCGCATCACCAATTACCTATTGCGGGGCTATCCCAGTGTTTGCCGATGTTGACCCCAAAACCTGGTGTATCTCACCATCATCAATTGAAAAGAAAATCACTTCAAAAACCAAAGCGGTAGTGGTGGTTGACCTTTATGGCAACATGCCCAATTACACCAGTATCCGTAAGATTACAGATCAATATGGTTTGAAACTTATCGAAGATGCAGCCGAAGCCATCGGTTCTGAAATTGAAGGTCAATTGGCGGGCACGTTTGGTGATATTGGTGTATTCAGTTTTCATGGGACGAAAACTCTTTGCACCGGCGAAGGGGGGATGCTGATTACCGATGATGAGTATTTGTATCAGCGCGCTCAAATTTTGAGCGATCATGGCCGCAAACCGGGTGACCGGTCTTTCCAACACCAGGAGCTGGGGTACAAATACAAAATGAGTTCACTACAAGCCGCTCTGGGTTATGCCCAATTGCAGCGTTTCGATCAATTGGTTGAACGCAAACGGAAAATCTTTTCTTGGTATAAGGAAGAATTGGGAGATGTTGAAGGCCTGCAGCTCAACCCAGAACCCCCAAGTTATAAAAACAGTTACTGGATGAGCACCGTGATTTGGGATTCTGAGTTTGGGATTTCAAAGCAACAAATGATACAGGACCTTTCAAAACAAAACATTGATTCAAGGGCTTTCTTTTATCCACTAAGTTCATTACCAGCATATCAGAAGTATGAAACCGCCCAGATAGCCAAACATCAGAATTCTGCCAGTTATTCACTATCGGAATATGGGATCAATCTGCCCTCAGCCATGAATTTAACCCGCGAGCAAGTGAAGTATGTTTGTGATACGTTTCAATCGATTTTGGGGATTTAGCCTGCTTTAGCAACAATATCATTAAGTTAATGGCATTAGCCTTAGAATGGCGTAAAAAATATTCTCGCCACAATCCCACTTTTCAAGAGAAATTGTATCTGTTCCAAAGTTGAGCCAATTGGGATTTTGTAGCGTTGGATGCAGTTCATCCGGTTCGAGTGTATGAATCCCAATAAAAATTTGGCCCTCCGGCTTTATTAGCCCCAATGCGGAAGCAACCTGAGCATTGATATTTTGAGCTATATTTTGAAATGTAATAACCACCAGTGAATCAAAATATTGTTCTGGCAATAAGCTTAAACAAGGGGGGAGAAACACCAAGTCTTCGAAACCATAGGTCAAGCGGGCATATTGCAAGGCCATCCAGGAGGCTTCGATCGCAGTAATAGAACATTGCTTATGAATGCGCAAAGCAAAGGGGAACTCTCCCAATCCTGCATGAAGTACGAGTACCATCCCCTGTAATAGGCCCTGTTCGGCAACCGCTTGAATCAGAGTATGGAGATAACACCATTCCAATTTGAGCAAGGGGTTATAGCGCAGACCAAACCGTGGCTGGATGGAATTCATAATTTTCACATAAAATTTATCCAGCCCATGTTCTGGAAAGGGGCGACAGAAGAATTGATTTGATGAATTCACAAGCGGTTGATGTTTTACGCCAAACATGGAAAGTTCTTTGGTGTATTCAGCAAGACTATCAGAATCAGAATCTATGGTGATTCTGGTTTGCGGTTGCGCGGCAAGCCGGATCTTCATCCACAGTTCAGCGCGTTCCAAAGGGGAAGAAGGGATCGAACTTTGAGAGATCACGATATCTGATGGGGGTTCTGTAATTAGCCCCGCTGAATCGCGCAGCGGGAGGCCTTTGGAACTGAGCGAGGCAAGAAGTTCACCGCTTTCATTGCATAAGTTACAATCTTGGATAAACAATTTACGGCCGCTTTTTTTCAATACTGCGTATTCTACTGAAGCATAACGTTCCCTTGCCTTCCTGCCTTTTGATAGAATGCGTTCTGCGGTTTTGTCGAATGTATAATCGGCAAGAACTTTTTCCCGCCCGGCTTGCGCAATTTGTTCTCGAAACGAATCGTTTTCCAATGCTTTTTTGATAGAATTAAGCAATTCTTCATCTGTTTGATACCACAACAAATGCTCTTCATTCTGAAACACATCTTCCAATCCATCTGAATAGGTTTGCACGGCGCAGCCACCCGCCGCCAAGCTGTTGATGAGCCGGTTGGAAAAATAGCATTTCAAAAATGACCATTGTTCTCCAATAAGGCTAAGCACCACTTTGGCGGAAGAGATGACTTGGTTGTAATTCCCTTCAAACACAGGCTCTTGGTGGTTTAAACCCGTGTTTTCCCATCCCTGCCCAAAAACGGTTAATTCGAAATGATTCGCTATCCGCTTCAGCAATTGAAGGCGTGAAGCATCATTGTTGTTGCCGATAAATACCACATCATACTTTTTGGGGACATCGACAGGATGATATACAGTTGGATCGGTTGCTTGGGGGATATAGTAAAAATTATAAAAGCCTTTCACGTTTGCCCATTCGATGTGAGATTTGTTGGTAAAGTAAAACTGATCCACATAATGAGCGGTACGAAAATGGTAGGGAGTAAATTGGCAATCGCCATAGAGGTGTGAAATTGAAAGTTGATGCTGTACCTTTGCCTCTCGCAACAAATTGAGTGGAACCAGGTCGGTTTTCGCTCCCCCGCCCATATGAATATGATGAGGCCGATGGGATTGAATTTTTTGCCAGAGAGTGGGAATGGTTTCTTTGTGAAGATCGTGGGTAACAACAGAGGCTATTTTTTCAAATGCGCGCAGCCAATAAAAATTCGAACTTTGGGGATAAAAATGATCGCAATAAATAATACGCTCGTTGCTTGAGGACATTTCCATTGTAGATTCTAGAGAATTGCTCACTTTATTTGAAATTCTTATCTGACAAACCGGCAAAAAGTTCGTTCCAGAAAACGACCACACAATTTACAGTAATGGGGATATTGAATCTGCACAGTATGTTGTTGCAGGCGAGGACGCCCACCAAGTCGCGTCTATGACCTGCGCTCCAAAAAAGACTTTTTGCCGAATCGTCTTATCTACTATATTCGAATCAAAATTATTCTACCAGGGTTTTACCAAACAGCACTGAGTCACCAATAATCATCTTTATAACATGAAAGCAAAAACACGAACTATCATTGATTTCTTTTCATAACTTTACAGAAAATCTGTGTTATGACACAGTAATTTCACATATTCTACAAACCTATGAAAGACTTAGCAATCACATGGCGAATCCATCGAATAGTTCTATAAAAGATCAACTCGCGTTGAAACTTTTTGAATTTGAAAAAAACTTTGCCGTTCATCAAATTTACATGGATAAAACGATTCTGGTGTGGCCTGTTTTGCGAGTATGCATCCATTATTGGATTGGCCAATTGGATGCTATC
>CAZEZQ010000032.1:3802-15592 GCA_964516245.1 uncultured bacterium
GGCAAATACAAGAAACCTATGATTTACAAACTGACTTGCTGAAGACAATACATAAACCTCACGAAAATGATTTCGACACCACGCATATATTAAACGAACCTAAAATCGGTGATGTGGTTTGTATTTCAAATGTCAATTACCGGCGCTTTTGTGTGCCGGATGGACTTTATGATATTTATATCGATCCTCTTTTTCCTTCATTTGAAAAGCATTCACTATCCACCTCGCTTATGGAATATGGAGATGAGAGATTGTTCCGGCTTCCGCGCGCTCATCCAACGTTTCACCTTCAAAATGTGATCGATCAAGCTCGAATTCATCTGCAACAGAATTACAACCGCATTATTCATCCAACTTACCAGCCAGAGCCAGGCTATTACAAAACGTTAATCCGCTATGTGGGTTTCGATCAATTGTCAAAACCGTTCCTGCCTTGGAGCAGCATACTCAATTCGTTAGGATTATTAAAAGTCTTGACGGAATATTTTTACAATCTATTTCAAAAGAGGAAACCCAAATTATTGATTGTTGTATGTTGGTGGGGGGTGCAAAATATGGCCGCAATTTTTGCGGCCAAGTTATTGAATATACCCACAGTTGATATGCAGCACGGCGGTTTAAGCAAATATCACATCCCCAATCGCTTTTGGATGAAACAACCAGAAAAGGGCTATCCAACCATCCCCCACTATTTTTGGTCATGGGGACCTTTTTTCACCAATTTAGTGATTGAAAACAACAAAGTGTTCAACCAACACAATGTATTGAATGGTGGTTTTCCCTGGCTGCTTTCGTGGCGCGGCAAACAGAATCCCCAATTGGCGGCTGCCCGTGCCCACTTTACAAAATTATTAAGACCCGGCCCCAATCAAATCAACATCTTATGCACATTGGCTGGGCATGTGCATGTAGAAGAAACGGTGGCATTCTTTCAAGAGATCTTCAATCATATAACGATTTCTTGTTGCTGGTATATCCGTGTGCATCAAGGCCAATTGTTCAAAATAGCAGCGCTGGAAAAAGCCTTTCACGAATTTGGAGAGAACGTCATCATCGAACAAGCCTGCAAATACCCCTTGTATGCCCTATTCGAAAATGCGGATATTCATCTTTCATGGGGTTCTACAACCACTTACGAAGGACTGGCATTTCATCTCCCCACTATTATTGTGCACGAAATTGGAAAAACGAGAAATGCAGCCATTATAGAGAGCCAATGTGTTCCTTTTGCTACAAATCCAAAGCAAATTGCCGATTTGATTCATTCTTATATTCAACAACCAGAAAACTTTGCAGATAACAAAGAAAAGATCGAGGGTATCGTGCAAGAATTCTTTACATTGGATGCTGATAAAAAAGAAGCCTTGCTACTGAAACTGATTGAACAGAATACAGCATAAAAAAGACAACAAAAAACGCTTCCCCAAAACAAGGAAGCGTTTTCGAATTCATAATTGATCAGAGTACTATATTTTCCAACCGTTATGATATTCAGGTTTGATGTAAGGTTCGGCTTTGTCGGTGTTGGCGGCTTTCATGTTTTTGCCGTCCCAATAGAGAATCTCACCGGCTCGGATGGCCGCATTGCCTAGCATCCCGATTTCTGTCAGATGGCCTGAATATTCAAAATTCGAACTGGCGGGCTCTCCGCCCTTGCAAGCGTCCACCCAGTCGCGGTGATGCCCTTTGGATCGTTTCAATGTTTTTGGAGGGCGTTTGTATTCTTGATCCAAAGAATGGGGGAGCAATGTTGGGTCGCCTGCCCAGCCGGGGCACATGATTTTACCCTTGCTGCCTACAAACAATATCCCATTCCCTTTTCCAACCAATTCTTCACCCGGCCCCAATTCAATTGGTTTGCTGGGCGTCAAGCCGCCATACCAAGTCATCTTTACCGGAGGCAATTTTCCGCGTTGGGGGAACTGATAATAAACCAATGCCGCTGGTGGAGGGGTTTCTTTGGTTACGCCATACTGGGTGGCTTCAACGATATCCGGGTGGCCCAGGTCCAACGCCCAGAATGCGGGGTCGGCATTGTGGCAGAAGAAGTCGCCCATGGCTCCCGTGCCGAAATCCCACCAGCCGCGCCAGGTGTAGGGTGCGTAATCGGGATGATAGGGCCGCTTTTCTGCAGGTCCTAACCACAAATTCCAATTCAATCCTTCCGGTACGGGGGGCGTTTCAGCAGGCCGGCTTGTGCGCCTGCCGATACGGCTTACGCCATCATGCCAGCAATGGATTTCTCGAATTTCACCAATAGCGCCATCCCGAATCCATTCGACGGTGCTGCGAATGGCATCTCCGCTATGGCCTTGGTTGCCCAACTGGGTAGCCACTCCCTTTTCGCGGGCCGCTTCGGTGATCTTTCGGCATTCGTATACTGTACGGGCCAGAGGCTTTTCACAATAGACATGTTTGCCTCGATGTATGGCTTCCAAACAGTTAATGGGGTGGTTGTGGTCTGGTGTGGCGACCACCACCGCATCGATACCGGGCTCTTTGTCGAACATTTCCCGAAAATCAATGTATTCCTTGCATTCCGGATAATCCTTCGTCGCCTCGTTGGAAGAATATCGAATGTCACAAATTTCTTTCGCCGGTTTCCGGCCCGCTATCCCCCCATAATAGAAGCGGTTGTAGTCGGCTTTTTCCATCACATCGCACACCGCCATCACATGGCAGTCCTCTTGGCGGATCAGTTCCTTCATATTTTGCGTACCCCGTCCACCGGTCCCAATGATCGCAATATTCAACTTATCGCTGGGCGCGGTGTGATTCGATCCCCCCATGACATAGCGTGGAACAAACAAGACAGAAGAAAGAGCTGCACTTCCTCCGAATACTACAGATCGCCTTGAGACGGTTTGGGTAGATTTAGACTTTGCGCTTGATTTAGCTTTTGCTCTTGAATTGTCTGGCTTCATAGTTTTGATCTCCGAACTGTGATAACAATTTCCCGGATGAACGAGGAAATATTTTTGATTCTACTTTGTACGTTAAAAAAATATAATGGTTACTGACTCAATTAGTATTTCGGAAACAACAGATAATTGTGGTGCCTTAAGCCTTGATGGTTCTTTTTAAAGAATTAATTCAAAGTTTTTTAATAATCTGCTTGACGTGGCGCATACTGTCGTGAAATAGTAGTAGAAGATCAAATCAATAGGGATTTTTTATTCCTCCCCCAATGAAATGGGGCCTGCACGCCCAATCTTGGGTGGGAAATTACTTCAATACACTGCTATTATGTTCTTCTTTGCAGCGAGGATGATGTGAATCTTTGATAATTAATTGTAGGCATGTCATCTACGCTGCAAGCCAACTTTTTGAACCGTTTAATACGTAATAATTACCTTGAGCCCAGTTCCTTAAATCTGGAGCCATGCCTCAAGTTGTGCTAGTGTTAACCGTTCTCATCAAGATTATGCGGCAATGATTGGAAGATCCAGACGGATATTGAGGGATTATGCAAGCAACCATACTATTTCCACATTTTTATATGACAAACGAAAATTATATTCGCCATCAATTGCTTTGTTCTGATGCGCTCTACCGCTTGCAGCCTTCAGACCGGGTGCCGCCGGATAGCAAACCGGTAAAGAAATTCATCAAATCTCTGGACCCCGAGTTCTTCATACCCTTGGTTCCTACCGAACGAATTGATGGGGTCGTATACCGGGTGCAAACCGCATTAGAAAAAGCGTTTACAGAAGAGCAAGAGTTTTACGTACAGCATATTGGAAAATACGGGAAAGAACGGACATCCAGTAAAACTTTTCATATCTGCCGGGTGAAAGTGTGGGAAGATTTGGTGAAATATTTAGTGAAAAAAGACTTGGCGACACTCGATAATATTGCCGCTGGCTCAGCGGTGGATTTTGAGCGGTTGAAGCAGATCCAAGAAAATATTGAAAACGAAGAGTTAAAAGCCGAATGGTGTTTTTCCACCCGAATGGTCATTCAAACATTTTGTTCTGCGCTCGCGTTAGAATTTCAACGAGCGATAGGGCTGCCCCGGGGAGCAGACGACCCTCTCTACGACCAGTTGGCTTGCCTGGTTGAGTGCCTCCCCATGTTTGACGGTATGGATAAGATGATCAACCGGGCCATTTTGGAGTTCCCTTATCCAGTTCCGGCCAATCTCAATCAAATGGAAATGGACGAAATTCTCCATTTGCGTAGTGAAGTATTGCCTATCGCCAAAAAATTGACTGCATGCATTGAAGACGGCGCCAAAAGTCTGGAAACCGCCTGTTCGAGCAAAGAAGCCAATCCAGTGATGACCAACGTGCAAGATTGCCACAAAGAGTTAACGCAGCAGATTCGCAAGTCTTTTCAATCACGTGGAATGAAGGTACAAACTTGTTACGGCCAATACCGATGGTACCCTTCAAAAGGCTCTGGGCTCGACAGCGCCAGCATGACCGCCCCACATTGTACGGGTTCATTGACCTTAAAATTGGTCTCGTGCCATGTGGCCCGCCAAAGAAAAGATTCACTTTATGAAACCACCCCCTGTTGGATATGGGCGCAAAATAAACCGGCATTCGAACAGGACTCTGTACTCACAAGGTTTATGCGGAAGTGGTTTAGCTAAGAAACAATAGGATGATTTTGCTGCATTCAAATGGCAAGTTATTTTTTCGGCTTCAGGGGTTTATTGGCTTGTAGAACTTTAACGAGGCCGGATAGATTTTGCAGGCCGGTTTGGGCCGCGGCTTTGTTCTCTTGTTGAATGGCTTCATACACTTCTTTCCGGTGGATTGAAACCGTTTTGGGCGCAGTCACACCGATTTTTACTTGCTCGCCTTTAATATCAACAATGGTGATTTCGACATCATCACCTATCATTATGCATTCATCGCGTTTGCGGCTGAGTACCAGCATTCAGGCCTCCTGCGCCTTGGCGTATGGACAACGTCCTATTGTCCCGAATTCCCGTCCGAAGTTCCCAGGCCCGAATCTGTTTGAGCCTGCCCCTGCCCATTCTGCGCTTCTTGCGACTCATCCGAAGGCTGCAGCAAATGATTCGGATTCTCGCTCAGCAGCGGATGCCTTGTGTGATATCGGTCATCGATTAAAACCAACTGTTTGGCCAGGCTTTTCTCGGGATTGATCACAATCGGACCCCGCAAATTGGCGGTTAATTTCATAGGGTCTTCGGGTACGGTTAAGATACTTATGATATTGGCCTTGGTGACATCCTGCAATTCAATGTTTGAGAGTTCCTGCGGTTTGACTTGAATCTCGTAATCAGGAAAGAAAATAAATGGGTCGACCACGACAAAAGCGAGGTCGAGGTCTTCCATAGATTGCAGCCACAGAAACGGGTCTTGCTCTGGATCTTTGAGCAAAACGTATTTGTTGAGATTGTTGAACCCCAACAATCCTTCTGGAAAGTAGAGAATCTCCTCCACCGCAACTTCAATTTCACCAAACCGGCTGGTTTCAAATTTTACCGTATTGGCAGTATTAATATCAGAGTGCGCCATCAGCTAGGCCATAATTCCTTCTTGTTCTTGTTCTTCCGTTAGTTTAAGAAATACAGACTCTAAGCGCAAGCCGGAAGTTTCATCTTTTGCCAATGACCGCAATTCATCCATGGTGCCCAAAGCCGCCAAATTCCCCCGTTGAAGTATCCCAATACGGTCGCAGAGTTCTTCGGCCACATCCAGCGTATGGGTAGATAAAAATATGGTCATGCCTTCACGGCTTTTTTGTTTGAGAAGGTCTTTCACAATGCGGCTGCTGCGCGGGTCAAGGCCCACCATAGGTTCATCTACGATGAGCACTTTGGGGTCGTGAACCAAGGCGCCGGTCATTACCACCTTTTGCCGCATACCATGTGAATACGACTCAATCAAATCATGTGCGGCATGCAACAGGTTAAAGAGTTCGAAATAGTGCTGAATGTGTTTGTCTATTTTTTGGACTGGTACGTTGTACAATCCACCCACAAAATGTACGTATTCATATCCAGTGAGTTTTTCATACAAATGGGGGCTGTCAGGTATGTAGCCTGTGATGGCCTTGGCTTTTTCGGGGTGCGTCGCAATATTAAACAGCTCGCTATCATTGCCGCCCAAATAGGCCTCTCCTGATGAAGCGCGCAGCAAACCCACCATGATTTTTATTGTTGTGGTTTTGCCGGCGCCGTTTGGCCCCAGGCAACCGAAAAACTCACCTGTCGGTATTATGAGATCCAGATTATTTAAAGCGTGGACTTTGCCGTAATATTTGTTCAATTTTTCTATACGTATCATTATAAAATCAGTATTACCCTTCCAATAGTAAGAATAATCAAGTAGTTTAATAGTATCCTTTTGTTTTTCCTATAGAAAAACAAAAGGTGAAAAATATATTATTCTTAATCTTGACATGTTTGATTCACCATATATTGAAACATTATATTAAAACATAATTGATTAAACATTGCGCACGAGTTAATTGAAATAAGACAAGTGGCCTACGACTTTTGATTTTCTTGTTACAAAAGGGGGCATTGGTTTCCAGCCGGTTTATTTTTCTCGAAATACCCCAAAATTCAACTGTCAAAGGGCGCTAAAATGCCAGTAGATAAGAAAATCTGGTGAATCAATTAAAAAAGTTTTTCTTTATATTCAACAATTTGAGAGAGTTATAAATATATGCAAATCTATTGATTCTCAAGATGAATTTTTAATGTAAAATATTCTTGAAAATATTCTTGAAAATATATTTTAAAGTAGGAATTATGCTCAACAATTCTCAGGACCCCTTAGCCAATGTAGATTTCAGCGATCTTTTTGGCGACAACCAAGAAAACTTATCGATGGACCGTGTTGAACGGTTTCTGAATAAGGTAATCAATGTCGCATCCGAAAAGAGCAAAACCGATCCAAACAACTTGGTTCGTGTGGTGCATGGCCGGAAAGTTGTGTGGATGACGCAGGATCAAGCCTCCCGTGTGCTGGCTGACGATTCAGAAGCGAACCTTCAGCAAGATGTCGAACGCGCGTTACGGGGGGATATGAAATACCTTCGCCAAGAACTTGAAATTCTATTGGCACTTGCATACTACACCTACAATCAATACGCCTCTTTACAAGCAGTCAGCAAAAAAACCCTCGATCACATTGAACCCAGCCTGCAGCGTCGAAAACATGAAATCAACGATGGCATTGCTCAAACATCAGAGTCCGAGAAAACTTTGGAGGAAAAACGCTCTCAATACCCATTGCTTAATGAATACGAAAAATTAATGGGAGACTTTCTGAATGTGAAATCCAGCGGTGATCTCCAAAAAGCCAAAGAATTGGCCCAGCTGTTGAGCGAAAAAAAGCAAAAATATCTTCTCTTATCCCGGGCCATAGAACCCGATGTTCGGACAATTTATTACCACCGCCTTAACCTTCAAAAAACCAAAAAGCGAATTCTCAACACCCAGAATGAATTGCTGTCATCCCGGATGGACGAACTTTTGTTCGAGATGAATGAAATCAAAAAAAGTCTTTCTGATATTAAACAAGAAATCAGTGATGTGGAAGATGAAGCCACAGGACAAACTGCAATCTCTGTAGACGAGATGGAAGGCGTTCATTTGAGCGAAAAATCTTCTGGTGCATCAAGCGGGAAATCCAAAGTTGAAGAAATCAAAAAGGATTACGCCAAAAAATCAACTGAGCTCAATGCCTTAAACCAAGAATCCAAATTGGTTCAACGCCACGAGAACAACGTCAATCAAGTCATCAATCATATTGCTGAAAATGTGCTTCAAGATTCAGAGCACAAGGTGGATGTAAAATCCACCTTCCGCTCGAGCCCGAAGAAGATCGATACAAGCCCAGCCGGTGGGCAGAAACCTTCAAAATCCAAACACTCTGGGATGTATGCGGGAAAGCGCCGTGAATAAGCAAACCCATTCTGTCTCTTACTTCGGCTGGGATATGATGAATTCGCAAAACAACCTATTTCTTTCATTCGATGACATCTTCGGAAAATCGCAAGACGATGTGTCAATGCGCCGAATGGAACACATTCTCGAAGAGGTATTGCAACAAACCTTCGAGAATGCATCCGCCTCTCCCCACGAATTCGTACATGTGGTTACCCATGATGGCATCCAATGGATGACGACGGCCCAGGCGCAAGCCTTGATTCAATCCAACGAAGAAAACAAAAACAGCGAGCTGCAAAAAAGTATCCAAATTGCCATGCAGGGTTCATCCAAACTTTTGGCTCAAGAACACAAAATTCTCTTTTTGATTGCTCAAAATACGCTAAATCGATATCGCTTAAAACAACTCATTCCACTTGAAGAGGTGCAGCGTTGCGAGCCCAATGTTTTGCGATTGGGTAGAACCGTCTGTTCATTATTGGACAAACTGATCGAAGTGGAAATCCGAATTAAAGAAATTCGGGAAACACACCCAGTTCTAAAAGAATTCGAACAGAAAATGGGGCTATTTCTCACCCACCAAAAGAATGGGGATCAGCAGGAAGCCCAAAAACTGGCCCAGGACCTATCTACATTGAAAAAAAGGTATTTTGTCGCCAGCCGGGGTTTATCGTCCGATAGCAATCAATCCATGGTGCTCCGCAGGGATCTGCAAAACCAGAAAAAATCCATACTCAGCTGGCAGCGTTATCTGGCGGCCCAGCGCGCGGGCCAATTGCAGTCTACTTTGCAAGACGACCGAAGGATGATTGAGAATTTGCAGGTGGTTTTCTCCAAGAGCAGCTTGGATAAGCAACTGGAATACAACAAATTGTTGGAACAAAAGAAACTTTCTTACAACAGCGGGCAGCTGGAGTTGGGAGCGGTTCAACATGAACAGGTTTTATTGGAACAAAAAGAAAAAGAAACAGAAGCGGTGATCGAGCATCTGCACGAAGAAATTACTGGAGAAACCAAAAGCAAACCAGTCTCTCATGACAAGCGAAAAGACACTCCCCAAGTGGTTCCCGAACGGAAAGAAAAACAACCCGCATCGGCCCGTATGGTCATTATGGAGCGGCAGAAATCTGAGAAAGAGTAGCTTGTTCGATTTGCATGGCTGCAACACTCATGCTAAACGCGTAATACCGGGCGGGCCCCCGCTCGGTATGTTTTCCATAATAGTCAACCAAAATGGTTTGAAAGCCCAATTCATTTGCGGGCAAAATATCCATCTCGATCTGATCGCCAAGGTACCAAATGGGTTCTGCAAGAGGTGATGCCAAATCCAACGCTTTTTGGAAGATTCTCAAATCGGGTTTCGACACCCCCTGTTCGACTGAACAGACTAGTACATCAAAAAGGCCGTGCACTCCCAGCAATTTTAAGGTGTTATGAAATGTGTTGTCCCAATTCGAAATAACCGCCAGGCGGTATCCGATCCGGCGCAGCCGCAAGAGAGCCTGGCGGGCATCGTCAAACAACCGCAAACGCCGGGCATGGCGCCATTCATCCCAAAGATATTCCACCGTCTTCTCGTAGTTTCCCGAATATTCCAAATGAGAAAGTACGGTGCTGTACAATGATTCAAAATAGCCGGTAAAATCAATTTGCCGATTCAGGTTGACCGGCGGACGTTGTTTCATAAAGGTGTGCACTTCTAGCCGGATCGCCTCTTGACTGATTTCCTGTCCATTGTGCCGAAAACAGTCTTGTAGAGCCTCGTACAATGTGGGATACCCATAAATAAACGTATCTCCAGCATCCATAAACACCCAGTGAGAACGGGAAACAGTGGTTTCGGCCATACCATACCTCTTTTTCACTCGTTGGACATTAAGAACAAACAAGGCAAATTTCTTCTCATGAACAATTGCCGTTTCGTTTCTTTTTTGATGCAATCAGGCTTGATGCTATAGTGTATTTGACTATTCAAACCGGAAGACTTGTAATATAGTTTACAATCTTACCATCGAGTAGAAACCGAACGTTAGGAGCAAACCACTTCTTTTCTTTGAAAAGATAGAGTTTTCAATACCGATGAGCAAAAAAGTATTTCGCAGTCATGACAAGTATATCAATCGTGAAACCAGTTGGCTGGAATTCAATCGCCGTGTGTTGAATGAGGCGCTGGACAAACGGAATCCGCTGCTGGAACGCATGAAGTTCATTGCCATCTTCAGCAACAATTTGGATGAATTCATCATGAAGCGGGTGGGTGGATTAAAACGCCAAATCGGTGCGGGCGTGCGCTCACGCTCGGTCGACGGTTTAACCCCGATGGAGCAGCTGGAAAAAATCCGCCATTTGACCAGTGAAATGGTGGAAAAGCAACGCGACTGTTTGGTGTATGAAATCCTGCCGGAATTGCGTGAACACAACATCATTCTTTCACACTACAACGAATTGAACAAAAACCAGAAAAAAGAAGTCGACGACTATTACCGCGCCTCGGTTTTTCCGATCTTAACCCCATTGGGTACGGGGCCGGGGCAGCCCTTTCCATTCATCAGCAATTTGAGTTTATCTCTGGCGGTGCTAAGCAAACATCCCACTACCGGCGCCACGGCCTACGCCCGGGTGAAAGTTCCGCAAAACCGCCCGCGTTGGATACAAATTGGTGATGCGAATCACTTTGTGCCACTTGAGGAAATCATACAAGCCCATTTGGACGATCTTTTTCCCGGCATGAATATCATCGATTCCATGCCGTTTCGAGTCACACGCAATGCGGATATCGACCGGTACGAAGAACAAGCCGAAGACCTTTTGGAATTGATTGAAGAAGAACTCAGATATCGCAAATACGCCTCGGTGGTTCGCTTGGAAACGATTAAAGACGCACCAAACGAACTCGTCGAATGGTTGTGCGAAGAGATGGATTTGTTCGAAGAGGATGTCTACGAAGTCGATGGCCCTCTCAATCTGAAAGACTTGATGCAACTGATGAAAATTGACGCCCCCCATCTCAAAGACACTCTGTGGACCCCGGTAACCCCTCCCGAGGTTCTCCAATTGGATCAAAAAGAAAGTCCATATAACTTTTTTGAACTGATTAAGAGACAGGATATTTTCGTACACCATCCCTATGATTCATTCGCCAATACCATTCAACGATTTCTCAGCGAAGCCGCAACGGACCCGAAAGTTCTGGCCATTAAACAAACCTTGTACCGTACGGCCAGCGATTCTCCCATTATTGAATCGCTAACCAAAGCGGCCCAATACGGCAAGCAGGTTGTCGTTCTTGTTGAAATCAAAGCGAGATTCGACGAAGCCAATAACATCCAATGGGTCAAAGAACTTGAAAGCACCGGCGTGCATGTCACCTATGGTTTTGCCGGGTTGAAGACCCATACCAAAATTTTGCTGGTTGTTCGAGAAGAACCCGATGGAATCAAACGGTACTTCCACATTGGCACGGGCAATTACCATTCAGAAACAGCGAATATATATACCGATATGGGCATTTTGAGCTGCCGCGACGATTTGGGGCATGACATTACCGATTTGTGCAATTTTCTAACCGGCCATTCGCTGCAAAAAAACTATCGCAAATTGCTCGTCGCTCCGGTCAATATGCGCCAGACGTTCGAGATGTTGATCGATCGTGAAATTGAACATCAAAAGCAGCACCAAAATGGAACCATCATAGCCAAAATGAATTCTCTGGAAGACACAGCCATCATCAATCACTTGTACAAAGCCTCGCAAGAAGGTGTCAAAATAGATTTAATCATACGGGGAATCTGCTGCTTGAAACCGGGTGTGGAAGGGTTAAGCGAGAACATTCAAGTCATTAGCGTGATTGGCCGTTTTTTGGAGCATTCAAGAGTTTTTTATTTTCACAACAGTGGCGAAGAAGAATACTATAT